>NZ_JBEOOQ010000048.1:0-38885 GCF_040309305.1 Pseudoalteromonas sp. RB2-MNA-CIBAN-0110
CCCCCTTAGCTCAGTTGGTTAGAGCGACGGACTGTTAATCCGCAGGTCCCCCGTTCGAGTCGGGGAGGGGGAGCCAATTCTAAGAATTTCATAGACATCTCAAGCTAATTCCACTACTCTTCCTTATATAACTAAAGCATTAGTTTATTCCTTAATGCGCTGTACTTAGTTTATTAATCAAGGACTTGATTCCTTCCCTTTTGAATTATTAAAAGACTGAAAACATGGCTGGATTTAAAAAACTTATTTTTATACAAATTATCTCTTGGTTATTGTGTGTTGCAGCAGGAAGCTACTTCATATCTATAAGCTTTGATACTGCGGTAAGTGATGCACAAAAAAGTGCGCAAACTACTGTTACTAAGTATATTAATGACCTTTCTTTAGACGATATTTCTGCTCAAAATTTAAAACAATCAATTGCAGATGGTAAAACGTTTTCAAGCTTCACTCTAAGAGATTACCAAGGGGCTGAAATATTTAGCATTAACCCCCCTACTCAATTACCAATGTTTGCTGATTTTGTACTCTCTAACTTTAACTCAGTGCGCCCTCAATTTGCTGTAAATGACGCCTCAGATATAAAAGTTGAATTTGTACTTAACATTGAGCATTTAGCGTCGCAGCTACAAACGTCCCTTTTTATTGTTATTTTGATTTCTGCCATTTTAGTTATTATTCCAATAATTCTAATGAAATCTATTTTTTACCATTTAAATAAAAACATAAGTACAACAGTTGCTGACATTATCGATATTTATATCAATCAAAACCAAGTTGATAATGATTTAGAAACAGCACTAGATGGCACTCGATTGAAAAAAATGGGAAAAGATTTAGTACCTAGCTTTAATCGATTATCACATTTCTTAAAAAACAAAAACGAAGACATACAAAGCGCTGCTATGACTATTAAGCATGAAGCGTACAAAGATGTAATTACCTCCCTTGGTAATCGTAATATGTTTGTTGAGTACTACGAAAAAAATATTGAAAACACTGAGCAAAGTACATTTGGCTCTTTAGCTATGGTTCGTTGTAGCGAACTACAAGCTATAAACCAAAGCCGTGGTTATCAAAAAGGTGATGAGTACGTAAAAGGCGTTGCCGATATTATTAAGCACATAAGCGGCACTTACACTGGCAGCCAAATATTTAGATTAAACAGCTCTGACTTTGCTGTCGTACTACCCCACATTCCTTTAAAAGAAGCTGAGCGCTTTGGTGAAAACCTGCAATCGCGCTTCACGCAGTACCAACAAAACCAAGAGTTAAGCTCGGTAGCTAATACGGGTATTGTAGGATACGAAAAAGGTAAGCCGTTAGGCGAATTGCTTTCAGTTGTTGATAACGCGATGAGTATGGCGCAATCAAAACAAGTAAACGCATGGCACGTACAACGCGAAACCGATTTAGTTAATAACGTAAGTGCGGGTTTTGGTAATCAAAACTGGCGTAAGGTTATTAAAGAAGTTATTGAATCTAAGCGTGTGCATTTAGTGATGCAAAACATTATGCCGCTTGGTAAAAGCATAAAAGCCTACGCTGAAGTACAAGTTCGATTTAAAACAGAAGACAATCAAGTACTGCCTACCGCTTCTTTTTTAGCGATGGCCGAAAAGCTTGATATGGCAATAGAAATTGATCGCCTGATAATAGACTCTTCTCTTGAAAAGGTTAAAAGCCGTAATTTATCTGAAAAGTTTTTTGGTTTAAACGTAACAGCCTCTAGTGCACACAACGATCAGTTTGTAATTTGGCTAGAGCGCCGATTATTGAAAGATACGCATATTGCATCTAAACTTGTATTTGAAGTAAGTGAGTTTGGTTTACAGCAAAACATCAAGGCTAGTAAGCGCTTTATCGACATGGTTCACCGTGTTGGCGCACGCGTTACAGTTGAACGTTTTGGTGTTGGCTTAACTTCATTTAAGTTTTTCCGAGATTTAAAACCTGACTTTATTAAAATGGACGCAAGTTATACTCGCGGCCTCGAAGACGATAAAAACAATCAGTACTTTATGCGCTTAATGGTCGATTTAGCCCACCGCATTGGTGTTAGTGTATTTGCTGAGGGCGTTGAGAGCCAAGAAGAAAAGCACATTATAGAAACGTTGTGTTTAGATGGCGTTCAAGGTTATTACATAGAAAAACCTAAAGACATATAGTCTATTGGAGGCATCATGAAAAGAGTAATTACCTTTATTATACTTTTTATTATGCCTTTGAGTTTGTACGCAAACGCCCCGCAAAAAGAATTAGTTTTTAGCACTCATAACTATCCTCCATTTTCATTTGTTGATGAACACGATAATGCCGCTGGCCCCTTTGTTGATATACTTACCTTAGCGTGTAAACGCCTCAATTATAAATGTGAGTTTGTCAGCGTACCAAATCGTCGCTCTAAGCTCATGTTAAAAAACCTGCAAGCTCAAGGAAACTTTCCTATGGGCTGGAATCTTGACCGTGACGAATGGCTTTATTTTTCGATCCCGCTTATGAAAATGCAATATGGATTTTTTCAACCTGAGGGTGCAAAAAAAACCATCAAAAGCCTCAATGATCTACAAAAAATGCAAATTGCTGTTTTTGGCCCTTCAAATGCATCTTTTCAACTAATCAAAATACAGCAACAAATGATTAAAGACGGATTGAGGGAATTTGATATTGTTTTACTCACCGATGCCAATGGCACGGGTGTAAAAATGATAGAAAACAATCGTATAGATGGGTACTTTGCCAATACTTTACAAGCACGCGCTAGGCTAAAACAATTTAACTTACATCATGTTAATTTGGCCTTTTTACAAAGCGAATCCCCCTATTTTATTGGTTTTAATAAAATTCAATTATCTCCTGAACAAATTGCCCTATTTAATAAAGCACTATTAGATTTATACCAAGAACACGATCAATTTAAAGATATTTTAAAGCCATATAATATCGATCCTATTCTAATTACACCTGAAATCTTAAGTCGCTTTAATATCATTACTGATTGAGTCGTTTATTTGCTTCTCATGTGTTGTTAATCGATAAAGAAAAAAGGATAATACCCACGTTTATTATAGCGTGAGGCACACATGACAGAATATGTCTTGTTATTGATTGGAACCGTTCTGGTTAATAACTTTGTATTAGTACAATTTTTAGGCTTATGTCCGTTTATGGGCGTATCAGGTAAGCTTGATACGGCGATTGGTATGTCTTTGGCAACCACGTTTGTGCTTACCCTTGCCTCTGTAACTAGCTATTTAGTTAATCAATATATTTTAATCCCTCTGGATATCGCCTTTTTACGCACCATGAGCTTTATTTTAGTGATTGCCGTTGTAGTGCAATTTACCGAAATGGTTGTGCGTAAAACAAGCCCTACTCTATATCGTTTATTAGGCATATTTTTACCGCTGATCACCACTAACTGTGCGGTATTAGGTGTGGCTTTATTAAATATCAAAGAAGATCATTCGTTTTTACAATCTGCAGTGTATGGTTTTGGTGCTGCGGTTGGTTTTTCTTTAGTGCTTGTATTGTTTGCAGCACTACGAGAACGTTTAGCAGCTGCTGACGTTCCTACGCCTTTTAAAGGCGCCTCTATTGCAATGATCACTGCAGGCTTAATGTCGATGGCGTTTATGGGTTTTACTGGATTAGTGAAGTTTTAATATGACCTTGTTTTATGCCTTGATAGCGATTGGTTCGCTAGCACTCATTTTTGGACTTATTTTAGGGTTTGCAGCAATTCGCTTTCGCGTTGAAGGTAACCCTATTGTTGAGCAAATTGATACTATTTTGCCGCAAACTCAATGCGGACAATGTGGCTACCCGGGTTGTCGCCCTTACGCCGAAGCCATAGCCAATGGCGATGAAATAAATAAATGCCCACCGGGCGGCGAATCAACTATGAAAAAGCTTGCCGGCTTAATGGGTGTTGATGAAAAACCACTTGCCGGTGGCGAGCAAGCAGAACCTATAAAAACAGTGGCTTATATTCGCGAAGATGAATGTATTGGCTGTACCAAATGT
Source organism: Pseudoalteromonas sp. RB2-MNA-CIBAN-0110 (assembly GCF_040309305.1). Taxonomy (NCBI): domain Bacteria; kingdom Pseudomonadati; phylum Pseudomonadota; class Gammaproteobacteria; order Alteromonadales; family Pseudoalteromonadaceae; genus Pseudoalteromonas; species Pseudoalteromonas sp. RB2-MNA-CIBAN-0110. The sequence continues at coordinate 4,027 of NZ_JBEOOQ010000048.1, forward strand.
ATTCAAGCCTGCCCGGTTGACGCCATTTTAGGCGCAACTCGTCAAATGCACACGGTGTTAATTGATGAATGTACTGGCTGTGATTTATGTGTTGAGCCTTGCCCTGTAGATTGCATTGATATGCTACCTGTAGCCGAAACTAAACAAAACTGGAAATGGCAGCTAGATGCTATTCCTGTTACACAAATAGATTAGAGGTTTGAGTGGACAAGTTACTTGAACAAATAAAAAAAGGCACCGTGTGGGCATTTCCTGGCGGCATACACCCACCACAACAAAAATCACTCTCTAATAGTGCGAGTATCACTCGCCTACCTTTGCCCGACAAACTCATTGTTGCGCTTAAGCAGCACATAGGCGCAAACGGTAAGTTACTTGTAGAAAAAGGCCAACACGTATTAAAAGGCCAACCACTTACAGCCCCTGCTGCTAACTGGTCGGTACCTGTGCATGCACCAAGCTCTGGTGTGGTTACTGATATTGCACCTATGCCATCAGCACATCCATCGGCCCTACCTGAACTAAGTGTTATTATTGAACCAGACGGCAAAGACGAATGGGTAGCTCTAAATAAAAATAAAAATCCTGCTGAGCTTAGTCATGACGAGCTGATAAATATTATTCACCAAGCCGGTATTAGCGGTATGGGTGGTGCTGGTTTTCCTACTTATGTAAAAGCAGATACCAAGCAACCTATCGAATTTTTGATTGTAAATGCTGTTGAGTGCGAACCTTATATTACTGCCGATGACGTTTTAATGCGCGAACACGCTAAAGAAGTTATCCAAGGCATTGAAATAATGCAGCAGCTTTTAAACCCAACACTGTGCATTGTGGGTATAGAAGATAACAAGCCTGAAGCTATTGCAGCAATGAAGCAAGCAGCTGAGCATAACTCAAAAATCATTATTCAAACGGTGCCAACTATCTATCCATCTGGCGGTGAAAAGCAATTAATTAAATTACTTACTAACCGTGAAGTTCCTAGCATTGGTATTCCTGCCGATATTGGTATTTTAGTGCATAACACCGGGACTTTGTTTGCCGTACAACAAGCCGTTTATGAAGGTAAACCACTCATTGAACGTATAGTTACGGTAACAGGTAACACTATTCATAAGCCTGGGAATGTATGGGCACTACTTGGCACTGAAATAAAGCACTTACTTGATTGCCAAGGGTTCTCACCTGTACCGCAGCAAAGTGTTGTGATGGGCGGCCCAATGATGGGCTTTACGCTACCCACAGTGCGTATTGGCATAGTTAAAACAACTAACTGTATTTTAGCACCTGATCATAAAGAGCTTGCGGAGCCCGGCCCCGAAAAAGCCTGTATACGTTGTAGTGCCTGTGCTGATGCTTGCCCTGCTTCTTTATTACCACAACAATTACAATGGTTTGCTAAATCAAAAGAGTACGACAAACTACAAGAGCACAATTTATTTGACTGTATTGAATGTGGTGCTTGTGCATATGTGTGTCCAAGCGAAATCCCTCTTGTACAGTACTACCGTATAGCCAAAGTTGAAATTAAAGAACAACAAGCTGACAAAATTAAAGCCGACAGAGCAAAAGAGCGTTTTGATGCACGAAAAGAGCGTTTAGATCGCGAGCAAGAAGAACGTCAAAACCGCCATAAACGTAAACCTGCCGCTAAATCTGCTGACGAAAAGCAAAAAGTAGCAGATGCACTAGCCCGCGTTAAAAATAAATCAGATAACGGCGATGAAAAATCAGCTGTTGCAGCCGCTATTGCACGCGCTAAAGCTAAAAAGCTAGGCGATCAATCTGCTGAATTAGAACCTGACAACAGCGAAGTAGCAAAAGAGCGCGCACTACGTAAAGAACAAGCGCGTAAATATAAAGAGCAAAAATCTCAAACAGATGAATCGGCCGAGACTGCGCCCGTTGATGATAAAAAATCAGCAGTCGCTGCAGCCATTGCTCGCGCTAAAGCTAAAAAAGCAAGACAAGCATTAGATAACGCTGAACAAACAGTAAGTGAAGAGCCACAAACTGATGCCCCTGTTGATGACAAAAAAGCAGCGGTAGCGGCGGCCATTGCTCGTGCTAAAGCCAAAAAGGCAGCACAAGCATTAGATAACGCTGAACAAACAGTAAGTGAAGAGCCGCCTGTTGATGATAAAAAGTCAGCAGTAGCGGCGGCTGTTGCGCGTGCTAAAGCTAAAAAAGCGGCTAAAGCACTTGAGGATACTGAACAAGCAGTGAGTGAAGAGCCACAAACTGATGCCCCTGTTGATGACAAAAAGGCAGCGGTAGCGGCGGCCATTGCTCGTGCAAAAGCCAAAAAAGCGGCTAAAGCATTAGAAGACGCTGAGCAGTCCGTGAGTGAAGAGCCACAAACTGATGCCCCTGTTGATGACAAAAAAGCAGCAGTAGCGGCGGCCATTGCTCGTGCAAAAGCTAAAAAAGCAGCTAAAGCAGCTAAAGCATTAGAAGAAGCCGAGCAAACCACAAGTGAAGAGCCACAAACTGATGCACCCGTTGATGATAAAAAAGCAGCGGTAGCTGCGGCCATAGCTCGTGCTAAAGCTAAAAAAGCGGCTAAAGCACTAGAAGATACCGAACAAACTCAGCCCCAAGAGCTACAAGTTGATAGCGCAGCACCTAAGAGTGCAGAAAGTAACACCGATGACTCATCAGATCTTATTAACGCAGATAAACCTAAATCAGCAGACGATAAGAAAAAAGCCGCCGTGGCTGCTGCAATTGCGAGAGCAAAAGCTAAAAAGTTACAAAAAGAAGGAAATAATCAGTCATGAAATTAACCATGGCCAGTTCGCCGCATAATCACAGCCATAAATCGTTAACGCGATTAATGCTTAGCGTTATTGCTGCGTGTATTCCTGGGCTAATTGCTCAAGTTTTCTTTTTTGGAACCGGTGTACTTATTCAACTGGTGCTCGCGCTTGTTGCTGTAAGCGTATTTGAAGCTGCAATAATGCTAATACGAAAGCGCCCTGTTTGGCCTGCATTAAGTGATGGCAGTGCGTGGCTTACTGCCGTGTTATTGGCATTGAGTATTCCACCACTTGCCCCTTGGTGGATAATCGTGATTGGCTGTTTATTTTCTATTGTTATAGTTAAACAGCTTTATGGCGGCCTTGGGTTTAACTTATTTAATCCAGCGATGGCGGCTTATGTACTGCTTTTAGTTTCGTTTCCAGTACAAATGACCGCATGGTTGCCTGTTACCGATTTAATAAATACGCCAATAGGCTTTGCTGATCAGCTAAGGCTAATATTCACCGATTTTACGGCCTCTGGGTTTAGCCTTGATCAAGTACGTGCAGGGGTTGATGGCCTAACAATGGCAACACCGCTGGATACTGTTAAAACAGACATAGCACACGGTTTAACCGTTACCGAAAGCATGCAAAAGCCATTATTTAACGAATGGGCTGGCCTTGGTTGGGTGTGGGTTAACTTAGGCTTTTTAGTGGGTGGTTTATACTTATTAAAAGCAAAAATAATTAACTGGCATATTCCTGTAAGTTTTATCGCAAGTTTAGCTGTATGTAGTGCTATTGGTTATATCGCATCACCTGGTACAGAGCCGGGCACCCTATTTCACTTATTAAGTGGTGCCACTATGATGGGGGCCTTTTTTATAGCAACCGATCCGGTATCTGCAGCAACAACTAACAAAGGGCGCTTAATTTATGGCGCGCTAATTGGCTTACTAATTTATTTAATTCGTACCTTTGGTGGTTTTCCTGATGCCATCGCATTTAGCGTATTATTGATTAATATTGCAGTGCCGCTAATAGACTACTACACACAGCCACGTACTTATGGCCATGGAGCAGTAAAATGATCATTTCGTCAATGGCTAAAAATGGTGCTATTTTAACTGCGTTTGCGTTAGCAACAACGGGCTTAGTTGCCTCTATCAACGCGCTTACTGCCGATAAAATTGCAGAGCAAGAACAACTGCAACTTACTGCGCAGCTACAAGAAGTGCTCGACCCAAAATCGTACGACAATCAATTATCGCAAGATTGCGTAATTATTACTGACGAAAAACTAGGCCCACACGCAAACCAAGTAATTTACCGTGCTCGTAAAAACAATAAACCAGTCGCTGTTGTTATTAGGCATGTTACGCCAAACGGCTACAGTGGCGATATTAACTTATTAACAGCGGTATTGAGCGATGGCACTATTGCTGGCGTTCGTACGACTAAACACGAAGAAACCCCTGGTTTAGGCGACAAAGTAGAAGTTAAAAAATCACTTTGGATCACAACATTTAAAAGCTTAACGGTTGAAGGCGAAGAAGACGCTCGCTGGGCTGTTAAAAAAGATGGCGGCCAGTTTGATCAATTTACAGGCGCGACCATAACGCCACGTGCTGTTGTGGGCTCTGTTAAAAATGCCGTATTGTTCGCACAAACTAATTTTGATGATATTTTTGCAGCACCTAATGCCGAATGTATGGAGGTAGCTAAATGAGTGAGTTAAAAACATTATACAAAGAAGGTGTGTGGGTAAATAACCCTGCCCTTGTACAGCTTTTAGGTTTATGTCCACTGCTTGCCGTTACCTCAACTGTAACAAATGCCTTAGGTTTAGGCTTAGCAACTTTACTCGTACTAATAGGCTCAAATGTTACCGTATCAATTGTGCGTAACTGGGTGCCAAAAGATATTCGTATACCTGTATTTGTAATGATCATCGCGGGCTTTGTAACAATAGTTCAATTACTTATGAACGCTTATACCTTTGGTTTATATCAATCATTAGGAATTTTTATTCCGTTGATTGTAACTAACTGCGCCATTATTGGCCGCGCCGAAGCTTACGCCTCTAAAAACCCTGTTCATTTATCAGCATTTGACGGCCTAATGATGGGCTTAGGCTTTATGGCTGTACTGTTAGTATTAGGTACTATGCGCGAACTAATCGGCCAAGGTACGCTGTTTGACGGTGCCGACTTATTACTTGGCCCATGGGCACAGAGCTTGCGCATAGAAGTATTTAACTTTGATAACCAATTTTTACTCGCAATTTTACCACCGGGTGCCTTTTTAGGACTTGGGCTACTTATTGCCGCTAAAAACGTAATTGACGCACAAATAAAATCAAAGCAAATTGCACCGCCAGAGGCTGAAAAAGGCCCTCGAGCACGTGTTACCAGCTTAACTTAAGGGGAAAACGTATTAGAGCAACAATTAGCAGTAATACGTTTTAAGTTGCATGAATAAAGAAAAACGTCACCAAATACTGTCGCGCCTGCGCGAAGATAACCCGCACCCAGTTACAGAGCTTGAATATTCAAGCCCGTTTGAGTTGCTAGTAGCAGTAACTCTTTCAGCACAAGCAACCGATGTAGGCGTTAACAAAGCCACTCGAAAGTTGTTCCCTGTTGCTAATACGCCACAAGCCATTTTAGATATAGGTCACGATACACTGCGTGATTATATAAAAACCATCGGCTTATTTAATTCTAAAGCTGCCAACGTGTACAAAATGTGCCAAATTTTGGTGGATGAGCATAACAGCATCGTGCCAGAAAATCGTGAAGCCCTAGAAGCCCTACCAGGCGTTGGCCGTAAAACCGCTAATGTTGTACTCAACACAGCCTTTGGCTGGCCTGTAATAGCCGTAGATACACACATATTTCGTGTATCTAACCGTACCAAGCTTGCCATGGGTAAAGACGTAGTTGCTGTAGAACAAAAGCTTGAAAAGGTTGTACCAAAAGAATTTAAAGTAGACGTTCACCATTGGTTAATACTGCACGGGCGTTACACCTGCGTAGCGCGTAAACCAAAGTGTGGCAGCTGTATTATTGAAGACTTGTGTGAGTTTAAAGAAAAAACTGATTAGTTCCAAAAGCGCGGCAAGTAGTCGCGAGTTTACCTCGCGCAATGAAGCACAAGCCTCAAAACCACAAAAGCGCGGCATAAAGCCGCGCCTACAAATACAACGCCAACCCTGTAGTCGCGAGCTTACCTCGCGCAATAAAGCACAAGCCCCAAAATCCTAAGAGCGCGGCATAAATCCACGCCTACAAATACAACGCCAACCCTGTAGTCGCGAGTTTACCTCGCGCAATAAAGCACAAGCCCCAAAATCCCAAAAGCGCGGCAGAAAGCCACGCCTACAAATACAACGCCAACCCTGTAGTCGCGAGTTTACCTCGCGCAATAAAGCACAAGCCCCAAAACCCCAAAACCCCAAAAGTGCGACATAAAGCCGCGCCTATCAATCCATCTAGATAAAACATTTTTATACGTGAGGGCATGTTAGTGAAATAGAACAATTATTAGAACATTATCAAAGTATTAATTTCACAACGCTCACTCCTTTGGTTATGCTAGTGAGCATTATAAAATTATATTGCGAAACCCTCTATGCTACCTCTACTTCGTATCTTGATAATTGAACAAGACCCAGCCACCTTACAAGGGCTTTCAACTAACCTGTCAAAGACCATTCCTAACTTTGAGCGAGACGATATTCATATCGATATTATTGAATGCCTCGAGCTTAAACGCGCGCTGGAATGTGTAGAGGAAGATGGTGATATTCAAGCCGTAGTTCTAAGCTGGGATATGCACAACAAAGTGGGTGAGCGGATGTATAGCCGCTTTATCGAGGATTTAAAGGCAATTCGTCTTGAGTTACCGGTTTATGTTATTGGCGACGACACTAAAGGGCTGGAGATCGTAAACGAATCAGAAGAAATCGAATCTTTCTTTTTTAAAGATGAAGTGATTTCTGACCCAGAAGCGATTTTAGGTTATATGATCAACGATTTTGACGACCGCTCTGAAACGCCATTTTGGACGGCGTATCGTCGTTACGTTGGTGAAGCAAACGACTCTTGGCATACACCGGGTCATAGTGGGGGTTCTAGCTTTAGAAACTCACCTTACATCAAAGATTTTTATCAGTTTTACGGCCGCAATGTATTTGTTGGCGACCTGTCGGTTTCGGTAGACTCGCTAGGTTCATTGTCAGACAGCACCAATACCATTGGTCGCGCTCAAGAATCAGCAGCGGCGACATTTGAAGTTAAGCACACCTACTTTGTTACAAATGGTTCATCTACCTCAAATAAAATCATCTTGCAGACACTCCTGCGCAAGGGAGATAAAGTAATTGTCGACCGTAATTGCCATAAGTCAGTACACTATGGCATCTTGCAATCAGCTAGTTACCCCATTTATTTGGCGAGTATCTTAAATCCAAAATATGGCATTTTCGCGCCACCATCGTTGGCCGACATCAAATTAGCAATTGAAAAAAATACTGATGCTAAATTACTAGTGCTTACCGGCTGTACTTACGATGGCCTACTTAGCGACCTTAAACAAGTCGTAGATTATGCTCATCAATATGGTATTAAGGTGTTTATAGATGAAGCCTGGTTTGCATACTCTTTGTTTCATCCTAGCTTTCGTCATTATTCTGCAATACATGCTGGGGCTGACTACATTACGCATTCGGCGCATAAAGTAGTATCGGCGTTTTCTCAAGCGTCTTATATTCATATTAACGACCCCGATTTTGATGCCGATTTCTTTCGAGAGATTTATAGTATCTACGCTAGTACATCGCCTAAATATCAGCTTATTGCATCGCTTGACGTGTGCCAAAAGCAATTAGAGATGGAAGGCTATAAGCTACTCAATGCGCTGCTAAACCATGTTGAAGAGTTTAAACAACAGATGGCCTCGCTTAAGCAAATTAAAGTACTAGCTAAGCAAGACTTTATGGAAATATTCCCGCATTTTAGTGGCGACAACATGGGTCACGATCCATTAAAGATCCTTATTGATATTAGTGAGCTACCTTACTCATTAAAAGATATTCATAAATATCTACTGGATGAAATTGGGCTAGAGATAGAAAAATACACACACAGCACTATATTAGTTTTACTCACGCTTGGCGGCACGCGCTCAAAAATAATTCGTTTGTACAATGCATTGAAAAAGCTAGACAGCGGTAAGGTAAAACTATCAAAATCGACGCGTAGAGCTCGCTTACCTGAAAATTTACCTGCTATAGACTTGGCGTGTATTCCAAGCGATGCTTTTTATGGCGACCGCGAATCTGTGCCTATCAGTAAAAGCAACAACCGCATTTGTGCAGGTTTAGTTACTCCATATCCACCGGGCATTCCGCTTTTAGTCCCAGGCCAGCATATCACTAATGACCATATCGAATATTTACAAGAGTTGGCAAGCCAAGGACTGACGATACAAGGCAGTTTCGATGGTGAAATTTATGTTCTTAAGGGTAAGGTTAAAAAATAAAGGTATTGGTTTAATACTATCTCGATAATAATACCAATCTGCTTATATACGGGGTCTATTTAACGTTAAGAAAATTACGCTAGAACTAGGCAAAAATTTTTGTATCTAGTTGTTCTAAATAAAAAATTTTTAACGACGTTATAGTGCAATTTAACTCGTTAAATTGATCAAAGATTTATGCAGGTTGGTATAATTACTGGTGGCAGTGTCGCAAGACATTGCCGCTGTAACAGTATTTAAAAGTAAAATACAAAGTGGGATAAATCATTCTTATAAATATTAACTAATTTTAGTTAAAAAAAAGCAAGCCAGGTGGCTTGCTTTTAGCGTCTTTAAATACACACACTTATAGACTCGATTTAACTATAACTTTTAAAATCTATAGCTAGCGCCAAATGTAATACGGCGGTCTGTAATACCTTGGAAACAAAGTAAAGCACCTTCGTTAACACAAGACTGGCTAACTTCTGATTCAGTTAAGTTAACGGCTTCAATACCGATATTTAGCTGATCGTTCACATCATAACTTATGCTGGCATTAAGCTGCCCTCTGTCTTCTTGTACAACAGGGAAACCCCATGGGAAGCTTGAGGTGCTACCAAAGTCAGTTGAACGGTACCCTTCGCGCCACGTGTAACGTGCTCGAGCAGATAGACCGTATTTCTCATAGTAAAATGTAATATTATATGCGTTTTCTGACAGATCAATGAGTGATTGCTTAGCACTTATGTCTGCATCCGGGTTACCGGTTGTTAATGCAAAAACTGCATTTGCACGACTCGTTGCAGTGTCAAATGATTCACCACCAGAAAATTCTTGATAGGTATAGTTAGCAACCACACCAAAACCTGATGCCCAACCTAGCTCTTTTTCAAAACTTGATAAGTCGTATTGAGCTGCAAGCTCAATACCTTGCTGTGTTGTTTCACCAGAATCATTAATAGTAGTTTGCGTAGGAACACATAACCCTACGCCAGCATCTGGGCCAAACACGTTTATGTCTGCAATTGGATTAAATATGCCGCCGCCTTCACACTCTGGACCATTTGTATCGCGAAAGCCTGTGCTTGGGTCTTCAAATGGGTCAACTTGCTGTGTAACGTGCAAATCGCTACGTGTTTTATGAAAGTACCCCACACTTAACAAAGCAGCGGGTGCAAAATACCAATCTGTGGATATATCGAAAGAGGTTACTTCTTCTGGCGCTAAGCCTGAATTACCAATTGAAACGGCACTATTAGGGCTGGTGCCAAACGTAACAGATGTAGATAGGTCATCAAAATCTGGGCGTCTAATATCTTTTGACCAACCTAAACGAACAATCACATCTTCACTTACATTCGCGGCTAAATTAAATCGTGGTAAAAAGAAATCGTAATCACCTTTTGACGTTAGCTGAGTAACCAGTTCGTTGCCACTTCCATCTTGAGTAACAGAGTTACCTAGCGATGTAACTTCAGTCTCTAAATAACGTAGGCCAAAGTTACCGCGAAACATGCCGTACTCAAAATTTGCTTGTGCATATAAGGCATGTGTTTCTTCTTCAATATCAAAAAATGCATTTACTTGAGACGTTGGTGAACTTATTGGTCCACGATCAGAACCCGTTATTGCATTATTAGCTTCAATCGCTTGGTTAAGTGCTGCTAATACAGCTTGTGGGTCAGAGGATGCAAGCTCTGGGTTTATAAGTAAGAAATCACGAATATAGAGTGCTCGCCCATCACCATCGTTAAAGTTATCTGGGCCCGCTGTTAATAATTGTGCAAATAAATCACCCGTTGGGCTATCAGCCATATTTCTTAAACCAACGTTAGAGCGAACTTGATCCGACACACTACTCGTTTTACTGTAGCGGTAACCAAAATCGACTGACGTTATTACATCATCTAAGTAATATGTAAAATCTGTGCGAAACGCATCTTCTGTATTTTCTGACTCATCTTGCCCTTGGTTTACGTCACGTAGAACAACATTTGCAGGGTCAAGTAATTGAGCCATTGTTGGCGCGTTTGCCTCCCCCGTTGCAATCCCAAACGTAAGTGCATCACCTGTAAGATCATACTCAAAAGGAGTCCCGTTTTCATTTGACGAATTAGTAGCAACATTTGGATTTATAAAATTAAGCGTTGTATTAAAGCTTGGTGTAGTTGAATCAGAACGAGAGGTTGAGGCTTCAACACTTGCAAATAATCTATCGCCTTGCCATTCACCCCCTATTCTAAATATTTTGCTCTTTGTGATGCGAGAATTAGTATCGCTAGAAAAACGCAAGTTAGGATCGCCACCACCGTCTTCAACCGGAATTACGCCTCTTACAGCCGCTTGTATGCTGCCTAGGTTTTGTCCGTCAAGTGAACCAAAATTAACTGTTTCAAACTCACTCGGTATTGATACATTTCTAAGATCACTTAGACCAGATGCCTGTACTCTTGAGCTTTCTTGGCGGCGCTCTTGATCATTAACAACTGCATCAAAAAAGAATTTCATATTATCGTTTGGTGCATATTCAAATGTACCTGCGAAGTTTTTTGTCTCGTATTCGTAATTATCGTAATCTTGAATTAAAAATTGTACTGGTAGAAAATCAAACGATTGTGCACTTGCAGCACCACTATCAGCGGCTACCGAATTATCTCTATCTGCGCGAGGACGAAATGCGGTTACGTCTTGCTCACTGTAACTACCACTAAATACAACACCAAACTTACCGCCCGAATCAAGCTCCCAGTTATCACCCCAAGCACCTGATACCCTAGGGGTAACGCCATCTGTTGATAAGCTACTATCTTCACCTTGAACTCTAATTGAGCCTAGAGTTTCATTTAACTGTAACGGGCGAATTGTTTTAAGGTTTATTGTTGCGCCCACAGAGCCTTCGATTGTTTTTGCTTCAGGTGACTTAATTACTTCTACACCAGAGATTATTGCAGCTGATACATCTTCAAAACTAATGCCACTTCGTCCAGACCCTGAGCCAACTGTTGATACGCCGTTCACTTCTGTACGATTAGCATTGGTACCACGAATTTGAACACCCGTACCTACCCCTGCTTCACGAGTAATTTGAATCCCTGTTACGTTTTCAAGTACTTCTGCGAGGTTTTGATCTGGTAGCTTACCAATATCTACAGCCTCGATAATTTCAACAAGGCTATCTGCTGAACGCTTTTGTGCAAGTGCATTTGTAAGCGATTGTCGAATACCTGAAACCTCGATAACCTCAAGATCGTCTGCAGCTTTTTTTGGAGCTTCTTGCGCCTGTGTAGACAAAGACATACCAAGTGCGGTTGCCGATATAACTGCCAGTGTAATTTTAGATAACTTGTGACTCATAGTTTTTTTCCTGTGTGTGTGAAATGCTATGTTTAACCAGCTACTTTATTGTTTTTATTAAAAGCCCTTTCTTATTACAAAGTCTTAACTTTATATTTACACCCACACCTACAAAGGTCAACCTTTTGGTAATGAATTTAGATCAAATATTATGCAATATGTTATTACCAAAATAGAAAAATCTAACTAAATTTCAAGTTAAAAGCAAAACTTACATTTTAAGTTGATGTTATTTATGATTTTTAAATTCTATTAGAAATAGGGCTGTCAATAACAAAGGTTAGAATAGTTATCGTTTTAAAAATGAAATAATTTAGGCAGGAGAAACCGATGATGTTAGGCGTGCTTAATAAATAGCATTATTGGTTAACCAATTTAATTGTTTTTTAGTCAAGTAGCGTAATTTAGGAGTGAGTTTTTTAAGTACTGTTTGTTGATGTTATCGAAAATATAAAATTGAAGAATTTGAGGATCAAAAAAGGCGGTAAAACCGCCTTTTTAATGTGATCTAATGTTTAACTATTATTACAGTTTGTAGCTTAAACCTAAGAATAAACGTGGGCCGTAGTCATTCACTTCACCTAAGTTACCTTCAACAAAGAAGTCTTGTGATTTAGGTGCACTGAACAAGTTAATTGCTTCTGCTTTAACTCTAAAGTGCTCATCAATTTTGTATGATGCGCGCATTTCCCACACACCTACGCCATCAACATAACGAAGTCGAGTACCATTTGTAGTATATGGTTGGAAATACTCACTACGATATTTGTAAATAACAGCAGTATCAAATCCACCAATTTGGTAGTACAGCTGACTGCTAAATACATGCTTTGAGAAACCAGGTACTGAAGCCGACTCAATAATACCGTCAGTTAACTGTGTAGTATTACCATCTACGTCAGTCTCAAACGTATCGCCGTATAAGCTATCTTGGAACTCAAAATCAGTGTCTGCATAGTTGTAACCAAATTTCATACCGATGCCATTATCCCAGCGGTAAGAAAATGAAGCTTCAAGACCTAATATTTCACTGTCATCGTCTGATGTAACAGAGTTAGTAATTGGTAATGAAACAGTTTCACCGGCAACAGTAAAATCCTCAATTACTGTTTGTTGTTGAAAACCACCGTTGAACTGTTTGTAGTATAAGCTTAACGCTAAGATTGAATCTTCGTTAGGGTACCATTCAAACGCAGCATCGTAGTTCCACGACATAAGCGGTTGAGTGTCCGGGTTACCAGAACCATTTACACCCACTAATAAATCGCTAATTGATGTTGCTGTACCTTCTGTATCTTCTTGGAATGTACGGCTGTAACCTAAATCAGATGGATCTGCGCGTGACATACCACGGTATATACCTGCACGGAATAAAATATCTTCACTGTAGTCAATAACTAGGTTAAAACTTGGTAAATACTTCGTGTAGTCACCACCGCTTTTTATTTTATCCAATGAACCATTATCAGATTCAACCAGAGAAAGTACACCAGTGTCGCTTGTTACTACGTCAAAGCTATTTCTAAAGCCAATCGAAGTTACTTCTGTGTCTACAATACGAAGACCAAAGTTACCGCGAATGAATTTACCAAACATTTCAGTATCGTAATTCGCCATTAAGTACACTGATGTTGTTTTTTCTGTTACATCAATTGTACCTGCATTTTCATATTCAACTTCTGGGTAAGCAAACACACCATCAGCGTTAGAACCAGCTACAGCTTGTGAGAAACATACGTTGTCGTATGTAGCCCATGATGAACCTGTACCGCTATCTACAACGTTACCGTCACTATCAACATTTGTTACGATATCGCCATCAGATACACTTGATAAAAAGCCTGATTCAGGGAAATCGATTTGACAACCTTGTAATACGTCAAGCGCTTCAGTACCAGAGTCTAGTGTAAATTCATTTCTTGAACCGTTACCTTGGCTACCACCATACTGTAGGAAGGTCATTTCAGATGTTCTAATACCACCTTGAATACTGGTGAAAACATTGCCATCTAAGGTATAGTCAAAATCTAGTCGCGCTGAGATAACTTCGTTTTCACGAACATTTTCACGGTCAAGTCGTGTTCTTAGGCTATCTGTAAAGTTTGAAATATCTGTTACGTCAAAATCTGTCAGTGTGAAATGAGGGATCTCATCGCCCATATCCCAAGAAAAGAAATTACGACCTGATGTTCTACCACGGTTAGATATTTGAAGTTCTTCACGTTCAGTTTTTGAATACGCTAAATCTAAGTCAACAGTTAATCTATCGGTAACTGTATGTTCTATATTTATGCCGTAACCTTGGTAGTTTTCTTCACGAGAAAATTGCTCACCCGCTGATTCAATGCGCTCTTCACCTTCCCAGTGCAAAATACCGCCTACATCATTAGTAACAAGTGTTGGACCTGTTACGCCTGGTGTTGCACGTTTTTGTAAAAAGATTAAATCGTGGCGTGCTTCTTTTTGTGTTCTATCTGATATTTGTGCGTCAAAGTTAACATCCCAATCAGCTGAAGGTTGGTATTGCAGTGCAAAAAACATTGCATCACGCTCATCTGATGTCTCGTTTTGGCGGTAACTACGGCTACTGCCAGTCCAAGCGTAAGGAGTACCATCACTTACTGCTTTACCTGTTTCAGGATCAATTTCTGTATCGTAACCTTGGTTGCTACTGCCACTAACTTGGTCTTCACAGTCGCCTGCGCTGCTACGATAAAAACCTTCATTGGTATTATTAGGATCGTTTAAACACGCCCATAATGAAGAGCCTGATGGGCTAGAGCTTCTGTATTCAGCTTCTGGTTGGCTGATATCTTGGCGCTGTACACCAAAAGACACACCAACGGCTTGGCCGTTATCAAATTCAAACTGGTCTACATAACTAAACGTGCCACGGTAACCCGCGTCACTTTGAAGTGAGTTATCTACATTACCTTCATCAGGGTTGTAGTTTAATTTAACTTCAGCTGATACACGTTGCTTGCCAAAATCAAGTGGAGTTATAGTTTCAAGTGCAATAACACCTGCAACACCACCTTCAATCATTGACGCATCTTGAGTTTTATAAATTGCTACTTTTTTTACAAGTTCAGACGGAAACTGCGAAAAGTTAACTGAGCGGTCACCACTACCATTAGTCGCTTCACGACCATTGATATGCGTTGCACTTAAAAATGGACCAAGACCACGAATAGTGATTTCTGTTGCACCACCGTTTTCACGGTGAGATGCAGCACCTGTAATTGATTCCAGTGCTTCACCGATAGACAGTGCTGGTAAATCACCAATATCTTCAGATGACAGGCCATCAACTACCGTTGTTGCTTCACGTTTAATTGCTATTTGGTCTTGAATCGTTCTACGTGTACCTGTAACACTAATTATTTCAACGTCTTCTTCAACTTCTGTCGCTTTTCCCTGATCTTCCTGTGCGCTTGCTGTAAATACGCAAGAACTTGCCATACCTGCGATGACCGCTGTTCTTACCCATTTTGCAACTGGGCGCATTGCAAACTGCCCTGTTGTAGAATTATTGTTATCTCGTGACTTCAACGACATTTGAATTCTCCGCTGGTTGTTGTTGTGTGATTTTAGTGTGTTAGCTTGTTATGCTTATGTATATTTTATGTGACCTTTGACGTTAATATACTTAAACGCAGCACGATGATCAACCAATTTGACGTTTTAATATTACCATAAGGTATACCAATTTTAACTTGGTGGCATTACCAGTAGGTCAGGCAGGTTTTTTACTAGAATATAAACCGCTCTAAACTAGTTTATAAATGGGTAATATAGGTTGAGAAAAGTGTGGTGATTATTAATAAATAATAAAAAAGCCCCAAATTTGGGGCTTTTAAAAGTTAACTGATTAATTGGTTATTTAATCGTTTTGTATTTTCCATGTAGATCCAACACCGACTTCAGATGATTGAATATAATGAAGACCTTTAGCACCTGCCTCTGCCTGAAGGCCTGCAGGGTCAGTTTCTAATAACGTACTTGCTGCTGTAACGTACTCAAGCACTTCTTTACCGTTAGTTGCTGGGTCTTGGTCAATTGCACCATCAGTATCGAATGCGCCATTACCATTTAGTTTTCTAATTTCAACCCAGTCACCGCTTGCATCGCCTGATACTCGACTATCCATATAACCAAAGTTGTTACTTAGCACTGAACTGTCATGATTAATTAAGTCACAGTCATATTCAAAAGCATGGTCACTATCAAGTGTATTTGGATAAAATAGGCCTTGAGTTGTAGCACTGCTGTTTATTGTATCTTCGTCTGTTTGATCGCCTAAACCGTTTGCAATTAAATTTCCATTAAAGTTGATAACAAACGCATTTTTGGTCAGCCCATAGAGTACTGGTGCATTCGCTGCGGTTAACTCATCACAATCACTTGTTGGTGCTTTAGAGCCTATTTCTGTACTAAATACAATAGGTTGCTGTGAGTTAAAAATTGTATTATTTGTTACATTTAGTGTAAAGTCGCCAGCCGCATCAAGTACAGCTTGGTTACCCGAGTTTGGCACACCGCCGTCAGCTTGCGAAAATGGATTTACCGTAAATACAATACCGCCCGCTTCTTTATTACCAGAACGAATACCTGCAATGTAGTTGTTACTCACGGTGTGACCAAGTGGTGTAATCATCACGCCTGCAGGTCTATCGCTTGAGCTTGCAATATCTGTAGTACGAATAATAATGTTGTCTGTAACACTATTAAATCCACCATCTTCTAATGAAATACCACCATTAGGATTTACGATTGTATTGCCTTTGATGGTTGCACCAGAAGTTTGTACACGCATTAAACGACGACCCGTTACAAAGTTTTCTACGCGGTTATACTGAATAGTAAAGTTTGCGTTATCAGCTGCACCGCTACCCGTTGTACTACCTGCATTGATTAAGTATAAACTTGATTGATCAAAGTTTGGATTATCACTGTCACTAAATAAATTATATTGAATAACGTGATCAGAGCTTGATGATGATATTTTTATCACAGACCCTTTTTCTGCTACATTTCGATTAGAGAATGTATTTCGCTCAACCAACGCGCTTTGACCTTTTATCATCAGCCAATGGTATTCAGAGTTATTGAGTGTAGCTTCTTCTCCATCCATCGTGTTTTGCGAAAAAGTAAAGTTATCGCCTTCTGAGTAAATAACAGCACCTTCTTCGGCTTCACAAAATGCACCCGCTTTAGTATCTATATTCTTAAAGGTAAGCCCTGTTAATCCAGCGCCATCTACTCCAGCAGCTACATGCACACATACTTCACCGCTAAGTACAGGAGTTTGACCTTCTACAGCGCGAAGCGTTACTGCACTGGTTAATAAAATTGCGTCCATATCAGCATAAACACCGGTGTTTAAGCCAATAACATCACCATCAGCTAAACCACCACTTATAGCACCAAGGAGTGCTTCAGGGTTACTAACTAATTGTGTGTAAACCAATGTATCAAGTGAGTTTGTAACCTCACTCGCAAAACCATCGTTATCTGTATACGTAGCTTTTACTGACATTATTGAGCCAGCGTAAGCAGAAGGTGTAAATGTTTTACTATTACTGTCGGCTACTTCAACGCCATCAGCAGACCAAGTATAAGTAACGTTTGCCTCTTCAACACCGTTGTTATCAGTTATCTCAGCGGTTAACTCGCCACTTGTCAAATAAGGCGCTACGCCCATAATGGCGACGCTACCGGCTTCGTCAACCGCAACAGCAGAAACAGCAATTGTTTCCTCTGATGTATTATCCTCGATAAATCCATTATCATCTGTGTAAGCAACTTGAACACTTATCTTTTGACCTAAAAGTGATGCATCAACTGTAAAGGTGCTTTGTGTTGCGCCATCTATCTCTTGTGCGTCAGCAAGCCATTGGTAAGTAATATCTCCTGTTGCCCCGTCGGTATCAGCAACTTCTGCTGTTAATATATTACCAACGGTTGGCGTGCCACTAATTGTAACTTCACCTTCTGAGTTTGTTCGTGCTACAACCTCTGTACCCGTTGAAGTCACAGACTCGTTAAACCCACGGCTATCTTCAAAAGATGCACTAACTGTTATAACTGTACCAAACTGTGCGTCTGTTAACGTGAGCGTTGAAAGTGCTTCATCTGCAATCTCTATGTCATCAGCAAACCATTTATAAGTTACTGTATCGCCATCAAAGCCATTTTCGTCAGCTACATTGGCTGTTAGTTGCGAACCAACTAGAGCGTCGCCCGTAATAGTTAAACTTGCAGGGAATGCGATTGCGGCAACATCTGCGGTTGGATCTGTAATATGCGATTCATTGATACCGCCATCATCGGTATAAAGCCCTTGAACTGTAATTGGTAACCCTATCTGATCGTCAGTCAGTGTAAACGAAGCGCTATTTGCACCTGTAATTGCCTCACCATCTGCATACCAATAGTAAGTCACGTCACCTGAGATACCATCAGGGTCACTAACTTCAGCTGTTAATGTTTGTCCGCTTGTAACAGTTCCACTAAGAGCAATAGAGCCCAAGTTGTTGTCATTGTTGTTTGAGTTTGTGTCACAACCAACTATTGCAGCTGCAATAGCGCATAGCGCAAAATGTTTTAATTTCATGGTGGCTCTATTCTCCAAATTTATGGTTTTAATACTTGGTTATCTATTGTGTGTGTTACCAAATAAATCATGCGTTTATTACCAAATTCATTTAAATTGCAAATAAATTGTTAACCAACTTGGTAATATAACCATAATAAAATAACTTTTTCCACTATATCCACCCAATTAAATAACAACAAATAAACATAAAGTTAACCCAGCACTGTTATCGCAGGTCAAAAGTTGAATTTAATCATGCACAATTACTGCGAAAATACATAACCTTAGAGTAAAAAATTGGTTTTACATGGTGTTAAATAAATAAGATTTATTTAACATATATGAAGTATTCTTATTTGAAGACTATAAGAAAATTAAGAAATGAAGTGAGTTTGTATAGGAAGGGTTATTTACAAAGAGAATAAAAATAAGGGTAAAAAAGGGGCTATTTTCTTGCCCCTTTTTTATTAAGTACTGGTTTATAAAATAGCGTTATTATAAAACTCTACAGGCTCATTTGAGCCCAAAGCAACAGGCACACGTTGATGCAAGCTAGTTGGCGCAATATCTAAAATACGCGTTCCTCTAGAGGTTGCTTTACCACCTGCGTTTTCAACTAAAAGCGCTAACGGGTTTGCTTCATAAAGCAGTCTTATTTTTCCGTTATCGTTACCACTGCGTTTATCTTGCGGATACAAAAATAACCCGCCTCGGCATAATATACGATGAACGTCGCCTACCATCGCTGCATTCCAACGCATTGAGCTTTTTTCAAAGCTTTCACAGGTGTAAAGCAATTTATCAAAATACACTTGTGTCGGTTCGTCCCAATAACGGTAGTTAGCCATATTAACGGCAAATTCACGACTCTGCTCTGGCACACTTAACTGCTTATTTGTCAGTAGATAACCGCCATGCGTTGAGTCTAATGTATAACAACGCGTTGGACCGCCAGTACTCATTACAAGTAATGATGAAGGGCCGTATAACACATAGCCTGCACATACTTGATTTACACCAGGCTGACTAAATTGCTCGTCGCTGTCGAAGGCAACATCATCACGGGCTAAGTAAATAGTAAATATAGTGCCTATTTGCCCATTAACATCAATATTAGAAGAGCCATCTAGTGGGTCAAAAGCAACAATAAACTTACCTTCAGGATGGCCACCTACCGCATGATCTTCTTCCTCTGATGCAACTGATCGAACGCTGCTGTCGTCAAGTAGTATGTCTTTAAGTAGTTGGTTTGCAATTACATCTAGCTTTTTTTGAACTTCACCTTGGATGTTTTCATTCAATGTTGAACCTAAAACACCGGCTAATTCACCTTGGCTTACTCGAAAAGCAATTTCTTTACTGGTCGCTAAAATTGTGCGAATAAGTAAAATAAGATCGGTATCTACACCGTCTTCTTTTAATACTGTATTTAGTCTTTTCATGCGCTATACCTATTTACACAATTTAGATCGTCAAAGCATTGCTCTAGTCTTGCAACCATACTTTGCTCTGAATGACGCAACCATACGCGAGGGTCATAGTATTTTTTGTTTGGCTTATCATCCCCATCAGGGTTACCAATTTGCTCTTGTAGGTATGCTTGGTTATCTTTGTAGTAGTCTAAAATACCTGTCCAACACGCCCATTGCGTATCGGTATCAATATTCATTTTAACTACACCATAGGTTAAAGACTCTGCAATTTTATCGTACTCAGAACCACTACCACCATGAAATACAAAGTTAATTGAGTTGCTTGGTAGATTAAATTTTTCTGATACGTAAGCTTGTGAATCTTTTAAAATAGTTGGTGTAAGAACAACGTTTCCTGGCTTATATACACCGTGAACATTGCCAAAAGACGCTGCAATTATAAAGTTAGGACTAATACGACTTAAACGTTCGTAAGCAAATGCAACATCTTCAGGCTGAGTGTATAAAGAAGAGCTGTCTAGGTGTGAGTTATCAACACCGTCTTCTTCGCCGCCCGTGCAGCCAAGCTCAATTTCAAGCGTCATACCTATTTTTGCCATACGCGTTAAGTAACGTTCACAAATTTCGATATTTTCTTCTAAAGGCTCTTCTGACAAATCAATCATATGCGAGCTAAACAGTGGTTTGCCAGTCAGTTCAAAGTGTCTTTCACCTTCATCAAGCAAACCATCAATCCAAGGTAGTAGCTTTTTAGCTGCGTGATCAGTATGAAGCATCACTGCTACTTCATAATGTGCTGCCACTGAATGTACATATCTTGCAGCACTTACCGCCCCAAGCACTGCTGATTGTTGCTCCGGTAAAGATAAGCTTTTACCACAAAAAAATTGAGCTCCACCATTAGAAAGCTGAATAATAACGGGCGAGTTTTTCTTTTTAGCAGCTTCTAGCGTCGCATTTATAGATGTTGTACTAACAACATTTACCGCTGGCAACGCATATTGATTAGTACGCGCATGTTCATACACAGCACTTACTTCATCGCCAACGATTACGCCTGGCAGTATTGTTGGGGCTAAATAATTCATTTATGAAATCCTTTCTATTTTAAAGCCTGGATACAAGAATCAGTAATTGCTTGCCAATTTTCTTGTTCAACCCACTCTTTTTTCGCTATCCAAGTACCGCCAACGGCGAATACATTATTTAAAGAAAGATAGTCCATTTTGTTACTTTCGCTAACACCACCTGTAGGGCAAAAGCTGACTGCTCTAAATACTGACGACACAGCTGATACAAAAGGAGCGCCACCGGCAAGCGATGCTGGGAATAATTTTTGCTCTTCAAAGCCATATTCAAGCGCCATTAAAATATCACCGGTGTTTGATACACCAGGAAGTACCGGCACATTACATTTAGCAAGTGCTGTAAGTAATGCAGGAGACACCGCTGGCGTTACAATAAAGTCAGAACCCGCTTCAAGTGCTTGCTCTAAAATGTCAGTATTTATGACTGTACCCGCACCGACTTTTAGCTCTGGCACTTGTGCCTTAATAGCTTTTAATGCTTCTAAAGAAGCCTCTGTTCTTAGTACTACTTCAACTAAAGTAAGGCCAGCGTTAGCCATAGCTTTCGCTATTTGAACACCTTGCTCTGGCGTATCAGCTTGAATTATAGGTAGCAGTGTTTGTCCTGACATAAGTTCAGAAAAGCGAGTCATAACGTTGTTCCTTTATAAAAAGTAATGCGGCCGAGGTATGGCGGCCTTTAATGTTTAATTATTTTGTTATACCAATTGCATTAAATTAATGAGCTATTATAGCGACAAGAAAATAGCTCAATAACAAGGCTAAAATTATGATACATAGTTGTTCTATATAAATAATTTTTAACGTAGTTAGTGAGTTATTTAATACGCTAAGGTGATCATGTTTTTAATAAAATTGGTATCAGATACCAGCTTCAACCATTGCTAGCTGAAATATATCTTTTGGAGCAATAGCGCCTGGCTGTTGTATAACAGCACCTGCTGCTTTTGCAGCAAGTTGTACAGCACTCGAAATTGGTTTATCAGATAAACGAGCACCTAAGTAAACACCGTTAAAAGCATCGCCTGCAGATGTAGTATCTACAACATTTGTTACCGGTATTATAGTGTGGCTTTGAAGGGTATTTCCCTCTTTTGTCACTACCGATTCAGGGCCATTTTTAACAACAATTTCTTCAATTTGGTAAGGTTTTAAATATTCAACAACCGCTTCTACGCTATGAACGTCATAAAGTGTTGTTAAATCTTCAACGCCAGGTAGGGTAATATCTGCAAGCGTAAAGGCTAAATGATATTGCTCTTTAGTTTCCTCTACACTATTCCACAAACGCGCTCTGTAGTTAGGATCAAAAACTATTTTAACCCCAGCATCTTTGAGCTGCTCTACAACTTTCCAAAAATGCTCACGTGCACTTTCTTCAATTATTGCTAATGAAATTCCTGAAAAGAAAAACATATCACCTTGGCTAAGCTGCTCGAGTGCATCAGCATCTAAAAAATCAACAACCTTTTTAGCTGCAGAATCATTACGCCAATAAATAAAGCTACGCTCACCATGCTCATCGGTTTCTATGTAATACATGCCAGGTACTTTGGTATCGTGAGCAAATACGAGTTGTGTATTTATTTGTTCACTTTCAAAGCGTTCTAGCATTTTTTTACTTAAATTATCTTGACCTAAAGCCGTAACAACCGAAGTAGTAACCTGCGGGAAGCAACGTTTTAAATACACTGCAGAATTATAAACATCGCCTGCAAATGATTGGTGTAGTGTGGCTGCGCTCATAGATCTAAGCTCGACCATGCATTCACCGATAAAGTAAATATTTTTCATCTTGGAAGTTACCCTATGTAGTTAACTGCTATGCGCTTATACAAAACATGTTGGCATAGCAGTTATTATCTAGATTATTGAGGCTTTTTAAGAGGTTCTATTTTTGGAATTAAAATCCAAACAGCTGCCATTGCTATAATGGCTAAAGAAGCACCAATAACAAATGCTGGCGTATAATTACCATCAGCAGTAAGAATAGGTACAAGCGATGTAAGGCCTACAGCACCAAGTTTTGCCGCCATACCAGAGAAACCTGATAATGTACCTACAGCTTTTTTGCCTAACAAATCACTTGGTAGTGTTTGCACGTTACCAATTGCAGTTTGAAAACCAAATAATATAACAGCCATAATTAGTACCGCTGTCGTTGGTCCGCCTGGATTTGCCATTGCAAGTAATGCAGGTAACATAATTAAACAGCCCAGCGTTATAGTTAGCTTACGTGTTTTATCTGTATTCCAACCGGCTTTGAGTCGGTTTTGAGCTAATAAGCCACCAAACCAAGCACCAAACATAGCGCCAACATAAGGTACCCAACCATATATACCAATAGACTTAACATCCATGCCGTATACTTCGTTTAGGTAAATAGGTATCCAAAAAACAAATAACCACCAAATAGGGTCAATCGCAGCAGAGGCAATAATTACACCCCAACTTTGCTTACGAGAAAGTAACTCAGCAGTTGAAGGGTTATATTCTTCTTCGTCTTCACCTGTTACATCGCCATTATCATCAACACGTCTTTGACCTGTTAAGATATATTCACGCTCTTGTGCAGTAAGCCAAGGATGAGAGCTAGGCGGCGCTTTAACCAAAATTAACCAAGGCACTAACCAAAGAAAACCTAATACGCCCACAAAAACAAACACCATTTGCCAGCTAAAGTAGATAGTTAAATAAGCAATTAAAGGAATAGCAATAATACCGCCAATAGCAGCGCCAGAGTTAAAAATACCCTGTGCTAAGGCGCGCTCTTTAGTAGGAAACCATTCAGCATTACCTTTAGCTGCGCCCGGCCAGTTACCGGCTTCTGCTACACCTAAGATTGCGCGAAAAATACTAAGGCTAAGTACACCTTGTGCAAATGCATGTGCAACGGTTGCAATAGACCAAACACCTATCGATAAAACAAAACCGAAGCGTGTGCCTACCCAGTCAAATATTTTACCAAATATGGCTTGACCAAATGCATAAGCAAATACAAACACAATTGAAATATTAGCGTATATTTGTTTGCGTTCTAGCGCTGATTCATCAGGAAATAAATCTTCAACAATGTCCGGCCAAAGCACACTAAGTGCTTGACGGTCGATATAGTTAATAATGGTAGCTAGCGCAATTAGCGCTATAACCCACCAACGTAAGCCTTTAAGTTGCATAATTAATCCTCAAGAAAGTCTTCACGCGCTGGGCTAAAAGTATCAATCAGGATTCCGCCTGTTGGGCAGGTAGCTCCATGATCAGCAAATGGTGGGATTAAGCAGCTATCACCCGGTTTTAAGATTTTAGTGACGCCATCAATGTTAAAGTGGAACTCACCTTCAACAACATACGTTACTTGAGAATGTCTGTGAGCATGGTTATAACCAATAGCCCCTTTCTCAAACCAAATTTTAACAGCCATTAGCTCTTCGTTATAACCTAGCATTTGACGTTTTAGACCATTTCCTAAATCTTCAATTTCGGTCTCGTTGCCAAATGAAAAGTTTGCGCTTTGCTTTTGCATCCTATTTACTCCTGATTATTGTTCATCATATAAACGCCTAATCGGCCATTTAAAGTGAACTCTTTATTTTGATAATTGAATGTATTTTTAGCTGAGGTTGGTGCTTTATTAATAGCCACTAAATATGACTTGCCTTTAATATCAAGTTCAACAAGTGTTAAATCGCCCTGCTGACTATATTCAAGCTTTGTAACTCTACTAACAGCTTCTAACGTATATTCTTTACTTGGATTGTATTCACCGTGAGGCTCTAATACAGATATAAATTTATGATGCTTTTGACCCTCAACACGACGAATAAAACCGTTTTCGTTGCGTAAGTTAAAATCAGGGTCGTTTGCGCCTATTTGAGTAAACAAGAAAGACTCATCACCTTTAACCAAACTCGTTTGCGTATAAAAGCGACCATTTTCGTTTAACCACGTTACTTTAGCTAAACCACTTTGAGGTTGCGCTTGAGCTTTAAGCCATAGATGCTGGTAGCCATTTTTAGTACCTAATGCAGACAGTTGTGTTGCATTCGCTTTTAGCTCAAAGCTGGTATCTATAAGCTGACCTTTATAATGCAAAGGCAAATCAAGCTGATGTGCTTTATTTGCTGCAACATCAAATATATCAAGTGCAACTGTGCTTTGTAGTTCAGGTAAGTTAATAAGTGCAAGCGTACGTTCAAGATCAACGCCTTTATAAGCTGTGCTTATTTCGCCGCTTGAAACCGTGCCGTATTCATTCGTTTCGAAAAAGTTAAGTGTAGGGTAATTACTATTTCCTACTTCAACATTTGCATTAAAATGCGTTGTTTCGTCAACCACTACCGTATTGTGCGCAACAGTGTGTTTAGCGTAAGTTTCGTTTTCAGGTAAATAACGACCGCCGTATTTAGCTTCTACATTTAAAAAACGTGCTGCGCCATAATCAGATACAATTTCATTACCGTGGTCGTAAAACTGCCATGTTAGTTTATCAAAATGACCGTGACCTAAGCCTTGTGCAGCAGGTTTAAATAGTAGAGCTTGATCGCCACCTACCTGCGTTCTCATTACAACTAGAGCACCTTGTTTACCGTCATTACCATCGCCGAAGGCAACAGATTTAAACGAATAAAGTTTTGCCATGTTGTTATCAAGTGCTTGAGCTACTTTTAGTCCATCACCAGAGAGAATTATTTGGTCTTGTTGCTTAGCAATATCTAAATAACCCGCATCGTTGGTTAAGCCATACGCTGCCGTTACACCATTAACTAACTCAATGGTATCGATACCTTTACTTTTTATTGCATCGTTAATTGGGAAAAACAAACCGTTGTAGCTAAGTTGAATCGTCGTATCAATCGCTTTTAATAATATGCCATCGCGATATTCGAAGATTTTTCGTTGTGGTTCGTTGTTTTCAATCGCTTTAGCAAACGTTACAAAGGGTAATAGTGCAAAGCGTTGATAGTAAGGACCTTCGTTATAGTAACCTTGTGGTGAAAACAGCATTTCTAGCTGCTTAATAAAGCCACCTTTACCCGACTTTTCTAAATCGTATAATGATTTTTCTACCCACTCAGGTTCGCCTAATACATACCCTGCCATGCCAACACCCGCTGTTGCCCATGTTCCATGGTTATGTACTTTATTAAATGTAGAGGGTTGCCCTACTGATGTGAACAACGAAACAGGACGTAGTAAGTCATTCTCGATTGTTTTAATGTTATCGGCATTTAACGAGTCATGAATTAGATCATAAGCTTGTATTGTGTACACAAGCCACATTGCTTCATTTAGGCTTTGCCAAAAAAACTTACCTGGATTTTGCGAGTCCATTTTACGTTTTGGATGCAGACCAAGCGTTGGATATAATTTTGCATACTCAAGCAACATATCACGCACGTAATTTGCATATTTATCATCTTGGCTTAGTTGATAAATGATGCCTGCGTTATACATAAGCTGATAATTTTTTTTGTGGCGTTCATGTGTATAACCACCACCACCATCTTTTGGTACAGGTACCGCAATTGGTTGAGCTATTTGTTCGTCTACTTGCGCTTTTAATAGCTCAAACGCAGTAGAAAATTTACCTTCGCTGCCTATTGCTTGGCGCATATGACTTACGTCATCAGTAGTAATTACTAAGTTTGGGTGCGCTGCATGCGCACCCAATGATGTAAGTAATGTAAGTGCTGCTACAGCCGCTATTTTAAAACCTGTTTGGCATTTTAATAAGTACATAGTATTTACCCTGCCTTATTTAAAATGTTGTTATTTTTTAATACTGCTGTATGTGGGCCTTTAACTCTTAACTCTTTAACACTTGGTGCTTTAGTTGCATCAAATGTATTACCTGAGATTTCAGTTTTAGGCTCGCCTACTGTGTGCTCTACAACAATAGGAGCAGATTTAACAAATTTATTATCTTTGATATTAGTAACCTGAACACCGTGAACATAAATGCTCGCTTGCTCTTTGTTACGCTTACCAAGGCCAACGTTATTAAGCGTGTTATTTGTCATTTCAAAATGAGGGCCAAATGTACTTTCATCAGTACCACCACGGTAAAGCTTAAGTACACCACCTTGCACATCATTAAATGTATTATTATTTACAATAACGTATTCCGCGTTATAGACACCTAAGTCTTCAATTTCAGTATTTAGACGTAAAATGTCACCGGTTACTGTATTAAAGGTATTACCTGTAATAATAATTTCGTCAGCCATTGCACCTTTACCAGTGATAAAGAAATGGAATGAATGATTAATATCTAAAGCATTTAACTGTGAGTTAGTCATTACAAAGCGGTAATTATCAACCATACCCCATTTTTGCGTACGAACAATGCTGTTACCTATTGCATCTGGCGCGTTTTCACCTGAAATAGATAAACCATCTAGTTTTAAGCTGCCGCCATCATGTATTTCAAACAAGGTAGAGCGTTGAAAAGTAAGTTTAGACTTTGTGTTCTGCTTTGCTTTAATTGTCAACGTTTTATCAATTTTAACCAGTTTAGAAACATCATACTGGCCAGGCGCTAGTTCTAGAACATCACCCGACTCGGCATTATCAATAGCGTCTAGTAATGCACTTACATCAGCTTTAACAGAATGTGTCTTACCAGAATCAAAATCAACTAAAGCAGGTACTTTTGCATACCAGCTAACACCGGTATCTTCTTTTTTAAGTACTTTTAAATCGCGCTTTGCACCTACATTTAAACTTTTAGATGTTGGGTAAAGTAGACCATTACTTGCTTTTTTAAGCGTGATTTTTTCTTTTTTTACACCGTACGTTAGCTCAGAAAGTACTTTTGTATCAGCAATGTTGTTACTTAGTACCAGCCCGCTTACATCATCAAATGTTGTAAATGGCTGTTCACCATCTTGATTTATGATTAAGTTGTTTTTCATTACGCTATCTTTAGGTGCAGCGCTACGCTCAGCATCGCTACCAGCGGCAAGTTGAATATGACGCACATTTATAAATGTGTTGTTTTCAATTGTCGCATTTTCAACTTGGTGATAACGATTTATAGATGAATTTGGTACGCCGTTCATCACAGTAAAACCACTGCCAAAACGATACCCTGTTAGACCTTGTAGGTAGTTATTTCTTACAATTTGGTCTTTATTGATAACGCGAATACCACCTGTGTGGTCAACACCATTACCAATAAAAATATTTTCTTCTATAAGGTTACCGTTACCATGGCGCAGCGTTAATGTACCGCGCGCTTCATAAAATACGTTATTACGAAGGATGTTTTTACCTGACTTAACCGACACAATTTCTACTTCACCATTGGTGCGTTCAAAATAGTTATTTTCTACCAATGTATGCGAATCAGTTAATGAGTAATGGCTGGTGCCAATACGTAGGGTTTCACCACCGTTCGAACCAAAAGTTGGACGGTAGCCAAAATAGTTGTTGTCTATGCGGTGATAGTTTTCCTGACTTGCTTGAGTGTTTAAACGAACAGCAACTGTCACACCTTTATTTCGTTTGCCAACTAAATGACTATGATCAAAGCGGTTATGTTGTCCATATAATGCAACCCAATAATCAGACTCTCGTTTGTCTGGATTACTGTAATTATCGATTACTGTTTGAGTAACTCGTGAATTGTAGGCTAATTCATTTTTATTTTTACGAAACTCTATTACAGCTGAGCTCGGTGTGTAGCCGTCTTTAAATACTAAACCTGAGGCTTCAAGGTATTTACCTGCAAGTCTTAGGTTCGATTGACCCGATAAAATTACTTTACCGTTAGTTTCAGCGGTCAATAAAATAGGAGAGTTTTTTGTACCTTGGCCTTCAAGTAGGATTTCGAAGTCAGACCAAGTACCATTTTTAAGTACTACTTTGTCGCCAGCAACTAGATTAGCTGCGATATCATTAAAAGCTTGTTTACTTTCTACAAAATAATCTTTGGCCGCTATTTGTGTGGATATGCAACCGATGAGAACTAGACTAAGCTTTATTGTGTTAATCAAACGCATAGTTAACTCTTTTTCGTTGTGACTGAAAGTAGTGCTTCATCAGAATTTAAAAAAGCTGACATTGCACAAAGACTTTAGTCAATTGGTGTCATGTGTGTTAAAGCGCCTTAAGCCAAAAGCTTAAAGCGCTCAATAAGGTCGAGAAGTATTACTTTTCTAGCTTTTTGAAGTAATCAAAAATTTCAGGAACGTTACCTTGACCCATACCAGCGTCAAACGCTGCTTGTAGGTTAGCTGATGAACCTTCAGCGATTTTTGATTCAGTACCTAGGTCTTCTACCATTTGTAGGAAGTAGCCTAAATCTTTGTTTGCATTAGCAATCGAGAAACCAAGGTCGCTAACATTATCAACTGCATAGTTTTTACAAAATTGCATAAACGGTGAATTAGATGGACCAGTCGACATGATGTCAAAAAGTTGTTGACGGTCAACACCAGCAAGCTCTGCAACTGCAAATGCTTGTGACATAGCACATACTGTAGTCATGCCCATGAAGTTGTTGATAAGCTTAGTTGTATGACCTGCACCTAGCTCGCCAAGATGGAAAACGTTTTCACCTTGATCTTCTAGTACTGGTTTAACTTTATTGAATGTATCAATATCGCCTGCAGCCATGATGTTTAAAAGGCCGTCTTTAGCATGTGCTGGTGTACGACCAAGAGGAGCATCAATCATGCCTGCGCCTTTAGCTGCTAAATCAGCACCAATTTTTTTAGTAGATGATGGAATAGAAGTACCAAAATCAACTAGTACTGCACCTTCTTTAATACCCGCTAGGATACCGTCTTCTGCATAAATGATTTTTTCTACAACGGCAGAAGTTGTAAGACAAAACATAACAATATCTGAACCTTCAGCTAGCTCTTTAGCAGTGCTTGCTGTTTTTGCGCCTCTAGCGACACATGCTGCAACCGCATCTTTGCTAAGGTCCATAACAATTAGCTCATAGCCTTTGTTTTGTAAATTTTCGGCCATGTTGCCGCCCATTAAGCCTAAGCCGATGAAACCGATGACTGGTTTTGACATGAATAACTCCTAAATATGTGGCGCATACTTTTATAAGAACAAGTAAAATCTACTTTAAAATACGCTGTGTCTTTGTTTCAATTTGTAGAGTAACTTTAAGCTTGAGTTATTTATAAATTAACCTGTGCAAAACGTAACTCTGATTAATTACCAATACATTGTATTCACTCAAACCAAGCAACTTACCAATTGGTATGCAAAAACTGTATTACCATACGCCTTTTTTGTCAACCAATAAGTTAACCAATAAGTTAACCAAGTAAATCCCGTATTTTTACAAATTACATACAAATAAATTTAATATCAATTAAAAACAAATAGTTAGATATAACAAACCCAATCAGACATAGGTTAACTTTTGTTGAACAATCAGTAACTTTTTTTATACTAATAGGTTGACCAATAATTGAGTGTTCTTTATTTAAATATGCAAAATTCAATAAAATGGTTCATTAATTGGTAATTTACAGTTGATGTTATTGGTAAAATTATAAAGACCATACGTGAACAGCTTCCAACTCTAAATGGTATTGAGGTTGTGATTTGTACGTAACGCCTACATATATGGCTAATACATATAAAAACCACAAAATGCGCCTAATAATAGCGCTTAGTTAAAAATATACTGAACTTTGAAAAATCACTAAAGGAACTGAATAATGCGTTTATTACATACTATGCTGCGTGTAGCGGATTTAGACAAATCAATTGCTTTTTATACTGAAGTATTAGGTATGAAGGAATTACGCAGAGCTGATAACAGTGAATACAGATACACTCTTGCCTTTATTGGATATGGCGACGAAGCAGATAATACAGTATTAGAGTTAACTTATAACTGGGACGAGGATAGCTACGACCTGGGTAATGCTTATGGCCATATAGCCATTGAATTTGATGATATTTACAAAACATGTGCTGATATTAAAGCAGCCGGTGGTAATGTAAGCCGTGAACCTGGGCCTGTAAAAGGTGGTACTACTGAAATTGCTTTTGTAAAAGACCCTGATGGTTATTCAATAGAACTTATTCAGAAAAAAGATGACATGAGTAAATTTTAAATTACTTAACAACTAATTCAAGTAATAACAATTTGCTTAATGCCAATCTGCTTATATATGGGGTCTATTTAACGTTAAGAAAATTACGCTAGAACTAGGCAAAAATTTTTGTATCTAGTTGTTCTAAATAAAAAATTTTTAACGACGTTATAGTGCAATTTAATTCGTTAAATTGATCAAAGATTTATGCTGGTTGGTATAACTATGGAGGGGTTTAATTTTATAAATTGTTCAAATATTTATGCAGATTGGTATTAAGTAAAAAGGTGCTTTTCAGCACCTTTTTAACGCAACTGACTATCTTTACTGCCACGTCTATTAAACGATTTAGCGCTAGCATCATTACCTTCTATTGCAGCTTGACATGCAACACAGTAGCGCACTCCTGGTAACGCGAGTCTTCGTGCTTGTGGGATTTTCTCATCGCACTCATCACATAGCTCTGCACTTGCGCCAGATATTAAATTGCTTCTTGCATACTGTACGGCGTCATTAACACTCGCATCAATTTGATCTTGAATTGCACCGTCTCGTGCCCATCCACTTGCCATAAATCCTCCTAATAAAGTTGGATGTTTAAATTTATGCTACCAAATCGAATCTTTATAAGTACTGAATAAAAGAGCTAGGAATGTGATGCCCTTTGAAGGTTTAAGCTACAAAATTATATTTTATATCTAAAGAAAGATGCTGTAGTTGCTCCTTGTAATCTATTTTTCACAAAAAGTTCAACACTCTACAATTAGGCAAAAAAAAGCAGCTAAAAAAGCTGCTTTATAATTCCAATGATTTATTTAAATATTAAAGGCTGTAGTCAACAACCTTCATACATAATTTTTCGAGCTCTGGACGAAGTGTTTTAGCATCACCCACTACTAAATAAATCATGTCTTTAGTATTTAAGTGCTTTTTAGCTAAGGCGTTAACTTCTTCTTTGCTAATATTGCTAACAATCTCATTTCTTTCTTTTACAAAGCTAGGTTTTAAATCGAACTCTAATATTTGTGCTAAAAAGCCAAGTTTTGCATTAGGCGTTTCATATTTAAGCGCATCTTTTTGATTGATAGCCTTACGCATAAACATAAGCTCTTCGTCAGTGACACCGTTTTGAGCATAGTTATTAAGCTCATTAGTAAACTCTGTAATAGACGCTGCAGTAGAGTCGGCTCTCACCGCTGCAGAAGCGGTAAAGCCACCTGATGTTTTATCACCCCAGAAACGAGAGCGAGCACCGTAAGTGTAGCCTTTATCTTCTCGTAAATTTAGATTGATACGGCTGTTAAACGTGCCACCAAGTGCAAAGTTCATCAAGTTAGCTTTAAAAAACTCACCTGTAATATCTTCAACCATATCGCGTTTACCTATACGAATTTCTGATTGAGGAGCGTCTGGTTTATCAACCAAATAAATTACATTAGTTTCTACTTTAGGTTCACTGAAATCAACCGCTACTAAGCTCGATTTACCTTTCCAATTTGTAAGTGTAGCTTTAACTTTTGGTTCAATTGTTGACTCTTTTAAATCAGAAACAATAATGACTTGAGCGCCCTGCGGTTTAAAGTTTGCGTTATAAAAAGCTTTAACGTCAGCAAGTGTAATAGCCTCTATACTATTAAGCGTTCCAGTACTTGGAAGTGCAGCTATATTGTTGCCATATAGTAATTTACTATATGTATTAGATGCTAAATACCCAGCATCCTTCATTGAATGTTGAATATTTTGAATGATTTGCTTTTTATTACGCTCAAAGTCATCTGCATTAAATGCTGGTTTAAATAACTTTTCTTCGACAAGCTTTAGCGTTGCATCTACATTTTTGGTTAAGCTAGAAACATACACATTTGTATGTGTTTTATCTGAGTAGATACTTACCTGGCTACCTAGTTTTTCAAGCGCGTTACTCATCTGCTCTGTAGTGTAGTTTTGCGTTGACTCGCTCATTAACGATGCAGTTATTGATGATAAACCCACTTTACTAGCTTGCTCACTGTACAGGCCACCCGGAACTTTAATGAAAATAGCGGTAGTTGGCGTTTCTGTACTTTGAGTACCTAATATTTTAATACCGTTTTCGGTCTTAGTTTGCCAAAGAGTAGGAACATCAACAGCAGGATTTGCGCCGGCCTCTGGATGAGCACTTCGATCAAATGTATCAACAGCTCTTCGTGCCACTAAATCATCAGCTGAAGTTGTAGATGGACCTCCAAAATCATGCGATTTAGGCGTAAAGTTGTCTGGAGCAGCTATAAGTTGAGTTTGCCCTTCTGGTACAACACTCATAATAACGGCAGATTTACCTTTGATATATTGATTAAAAACACGCATAACATCAGCTTTTGTAACTTTGTTATAACGTGCAATCTCATCTTTAGCTGAATTTGGGTTACCTGTAAACGTTTCTGACGCGGCTAGTTGAGAGACTTTTCCTGATACGCTTTGCAGACCAAAAATTGCACCCGATTCTATTTTAGCTTTTACTTTATCTAAATCATCTTGTGTAACGCCACGCTCTTCAAATTCAACAAATGAATCACGAATGATTTTTTCCATATCAGCTAACGTTTTCCCTGCTGTAGGATTTGGTAAAGCATAAAGACTAATTGAACACGCTAACTCTTGGCATGGATGATTTGCACTTGCTTGAACAGCAAGTTGAGTTTTAACTAAGTTTTTGTATAGTAGTGAATTATTACCACCACCCAATATTTCAGCAAGTATATCAAGAGGTGCTTCATCTTCAGAGCGAGCGTAAGTAGTTGGGAAACTCATACTTAATAAAGGTAAATGTACCTTATCTTCCATTGAAATATATCTATCAGCATCTAGTGTTACAGCTGTTTTTTCTACTGTAGGGATTTCAGGGCCTTTTGGAATTGGTGCAAAGTATTTAGTAACTAATGGCAGTATTTCATTAGCGTTGATATCGCCACCAATAGTAAGCGTTGCATTATTAGGACCATACCACTTTAAAAAGAATGCTTTTAAATCATTTACATTTACGCGATTAAGATCGTCCATAAAACCAATTACTGGCCATGAATATGGATGACCATCTGGATACATCGCTTGAGCAACACGTTCACCTAAACGACCATAAGGGCGATTATCAACACGTTGGCCGCGCTCATTTTTTACTGTTTCGCGTTGTACTTCAAATTTTTCTTGGGTTACAGCATCGAGTAAAAAGCCCATTCGATCAGCTTCTAGCCACAACATTTTTTCTAATTGATTTACAGGTACTGTTTCAAAATAATTTGTTCTATCTGAGTTAGTTGTACCATTTAAAGTACCGCCTGCTTCAGATATTATTTTAAAATGTTCCTCATCAGCAACATTCTCTGAACCTTGAAACATCATATGCTCAAAAAAGTGAGCAAAGCCTGACTTACCCAACTCTTCGCGAGCAGAACCAACGTGGTATGTTACATCAACGTGTACTAAGGGATCTGAATGATCCTCATGCACAATTACAGTTAAACCGTTATCTAGTTTATATTTTTTATACGGTATGTTGATTTCACCTGCATTAGATTTCACTGATTCAATAAGTGTAACGCCAGGAATTGATGTTTCTGTAACAATATTTTTATCAACAGCTTGAGTTGAGCTATTACATGCAGCCAACCCTGATGCAAGTAAAACAGCAAGTGCAATTTTTGTGAGTTTCATTTTTTAGTCCATATTTAAATTAACTCAATGAGTTTAAAGACTAATTAAAAGTACAACAAGGAATATGGAGCGATTATGGGTTTGGTTTTGTAACAAAGTGTAAATAGATTGATATAAAAATGAAGTGTGAAATGACGGTGTTAATTTGTGGTTTTATTCTAATAACACTGCACTTCCCTATCTAAGTAGTAAATGACATAGCTAAGAGATTGATACTCTTAATAACATCGTGCATATAGAGTGTTATGTAACACTGCTTTATACAATACTTAAAATAGTAAGTGGCGTCCCCAAGGGGATTCGAACCCCTGTTACCGCCGTGAAAGGGCGGTGTCCTAGGCCTCTAGACGATG
>NZ_JBEOOQ010000049.1:0-38658 GCF_040309305.1 Pseudoalteromonas sp. RB2-MNA-CIBAN-0110
TGTTCGTTTGATCGGTGTATTATTTGACTTGGTCATAATAAATCCTAAATGTGTAAACACATTTCAGGACGAGACATGCTAATAATAAAAGGCGCGTCTTGGGCTTTAAACTCTCTGAGGGTGATCATATTTTTTCATAAATTTTTAGTATGCACACTAACTTAACAATCATTTTAACGTTAAACAATCAGAACCTAAATTAAACGGTTTACGGCTATTACTTTGTTTTAAAGTCCTCTAATATAAGCAAAATATTACACCTATTTTAGATGCCATTATGCACCCTCACATTAAAGCACTTTATAACAGCGCCCAAAAACCAAGCCGTTTAATTATTGGTTTAATGAGCGGCACTTCGTTGGACGGGCTTGATGTTGCACTATGCAAAGTAACGGGCGCAGGCTTAAATACACACATTGAGGTTTTAAATTTTACTACTGTTGATTACAACGACGATTATAAAACTAAAATAAAGCAGGTATTTGCTAAGCGAGAATGCGATTTAGAACTTGTTACTTTATTGCACCCGTGGGTAGGTAAACTCCATGGAGATATGGTTAACCAGTGCTTACATACTTGGCAAATAAACCCGGCAAGTATTGATGTAATAGCAAGCCACGGACAAACCATTTACCACTGCCCGCAGTCGCAGCATAACCATAAAGACTTTAATAACGGCACTTTACAAATTGGCGACAGTGACCAAATAGCCGTTACTACAGGTATTACAACCATTGGTGATTTTAGGCAAAAACACATAGCCGCAGGAGGCGAGGGCGCACCACTGGCTGTGTATGGCGATTATTTGTATTTTTCGAGCGCTGTTGAGAGTCGGATTTTGCTAAATATGGGCGGCATAGCTAACTTAACGTTTTTACCCAAAAATGGTGATGCAAACGGTGTATTTAGCTCCGACATTGGCCCCGGTAATACCATTATGGATGCGTACGTACAGCAATATTTTAAAGATATGCATTATGACGATGGCGCAACAATAGCAAAAGCAGGCAAGGTAAATACACCATTACTAAATGCATTATGTAATAACGCATTTTTTAAACTTCCAATGCCTAAAACCACAGGGCCTGAGGTATTTAACTTAGCGTATTTAAACGCCGCACAGCAGCTTACAAATACTCACCATTTAAGCCATGAAGATGTAATGGCCACCTTAAATACCTTTACTGCAACCGTTATAGCAAATGCATTAAACGAGTGTGCAGAGCGCGTACAAAATTGTGTGGTGTATGCAAGTGGTGGCGGTATTCATAACCCGTTACTAATGGCGCAACTTACAGTGCTTTGCCCACGTATTAAGGCTTTTAAAAATACCGACGATTTAGGTATAAATCCCGACGCAAAAGAGGCTGTGTTATTTGCTATTTTAGCAAACGAATGCCTAGCAGGAGAGCAGCAACACCTAAGTAATACTGCACAAGGTATTGCGGGAGTTACTATGGGTAAAGTAAGTTTTGCAGACTAATAACTTATAAGTAGCGTCGCGTAATTCAAGTGCAGTCAGCACTAGAACAGCGATAAAAACGTAGAACCCATACTTGCAAAGTAGCTACGAACGCCCTGTGACTTGGTATGTTCAGTTTTTATTTGCTCAGGAATATAGCCTTGCTCAAATGCTTTAATGTACACATCGAGTTGTTGGCTTTCTTTTAAAGTCGTATTTTTTCCGTGCAGCATCATTTGCACTACAAAACACTGGCTTTGTGTAATGTTACTTAAAGTTAGGTTTACAGTACCAGATTCAAGGTCTGCATTGCTCAGCGTTTTTTCAGTAAAATACTGCGCCCCACGCGCACTGGGCTGCGTTGCACTTAGTGAAATAACATCGCTCTCATTTGCGCCATCAGGCAACACACACTGCAGCGTAATGTTATGCGCAGCATTGGCTTTTAGCGATAGCTTTTCATATTCCATAGCGTGGCTCATCGCCGCAGACATAGAATCATCAAATGATTGCAGTGCAAATGTTAGTTGCACTAAGGGTGTACTCATCTTACTTAGTCTTCTTGAGTTTATTCATTTATCGGATAGAGATTATCGCGGATCAAAGTTACAGATTTATGACTAATTGCATTAATTAGTATAATTATTGAGTAGTTTGATCAAAGAGGATCTTTTTGTTCTAGGGCTGGAATTACGTGTTCAAGCCTCTGTAAGATAATCCCACATGTCCAGAAAGAATATAAATGCTCTGTGATTTATTTTTAAAAGTACAAAGAGCTTTAGTTGAGCCCGCAAGTTAATGTATGGCAGCTATGAGCGATAACCCAACGATCAATGATTACGATACCAGTTAAAGTTTACCCCTTTGTTGCCTTATTATTATTCTTCTTCAGAAAGATCTTTATATAAAATGAGGCGATAGCGATAGATTAGGTAAGTGAATCGATCACGAAAATTTTAAGTAGCAAATATACACTTATTCAATTTTTACTGTTGACTATTTAAATACCCAAAGAGATAATTGTCCCGAGTCCTAGGACTCGGGACAAGCTACTTGGAGGGTAGATGAAAAGTCAAGATGTTTTATTATTACTAAAATTGATTTCGCTGCATGTGGGGCTTGATGGGAAAGATGGTGATTCGGATATTATTCAAGTGGATGGTACTTGGGAGGATTGGGATGAAAAGGGGTTAAAACCTACTTTTACCGAAATGGATCAAATTGAAAGCCGATTTTCCTTAAGAAACTTAGAAGGTTTAACTGGGATAAGTAAATCTCAGATTAGTCTTAGCCTTAATCGGATGTATTCCGTAGGGCTTGCAAAAGTAGACCGCAAACTTCAAGTACCTAAAACAAATACTAAGGCTTTGTTGGAGTTTATTGCCTATGGTATTCGATACGTTTTTCCTGCAAAAGAGGGGGTGATTGGCAGAGGGATCGCTACGTCGATAGCTGCCCCTGTTCTCAGAGGTAAGTTAATGACGTCTGGAGAGCTTCAGCCTGTATGGTCAAATCCAAGGGGTAATACTAAAGGCATGTTAATTGAGCCATTACACCCTAAAGTATTTTTAGCAGTACAGCAAGATGCCCAGTTGTACGCGATGCTAGCGTTAGTTGATGCGATAAGAATAGGTCATCCACGAGAACGAAATTTAGCACTAGAAATGCTCAATAGCATATTTAAGGTAGCCAAATGAATACAATCAACCTTCAAAAAGAGATGTTAATAAAAGTTGCTACTGCACTTGGAGATGACTTAATAAGATCAATGGTATTTGTTGGGGGTTGCACCACAGGGCTATTGGTCACGGATGAGTTTACTAAAGAGCAAATAAGGTATACCGACGATGTTGATTTGATTGTTGATATCATGGGGTATGCAGCTTGGACTGATTTGCAGGAACAACTTAAAGTGAAAGGGTTTTCTATTGACATGGGCGAGGATGTTATGTGCCGCATGATACTTGATAACCTTAAAGTTGATTTTATGCCAGTTGATGAGAAAGCGCTTGGTTTTACTAACATATGGTATAAAGACGCAGTAGCAACCGCCGAAGACTACGTGCTGAATGATGCATTAACCATTAAATTAATAACGCCAGAATATTTTGTAGCCACAAAGCTCGAAGCCTATTTAGGAAGAGGGAAGGGTGATGCTCTTTCAAGTCATGATATTGAAGATTTACTTAATATTTTCGATGGTAGAGCATCAATAGTTAATGATATTTTATCAGCCTCAGAAGACTTGAAAAATTATATTAGCGAACAGCTTAACAGCTTAACAGCTTAATAGTTTAATGGAAGATGGTAATTTTGAGTATGCAGTTCAGGGAACTGCCAGGAATAGTTTAGACAGAGAGCAGTTGATCTTTGAGCGTATCGAAGGCTGTATTGTGTATGGCTGACCCTTCTTCACTAAAACTGATACACCGGACTCAACAAGGATCCGAACGAGCAGAAAACAAAGATTATTTTTCGATAATAAATACTGACTTCGGTACTTGGGTATTCGTAATTGATATATCTACCTCATCAATCGCTACAACAAACCTAGCTAAAAGGTTTAGCGAACATTTCTATGCTTGCCTCCAAGGTTTACTTATAAACAGTGTTAAGTTTTTTTCAGAAAAAATAACACAAGATAAACCTCAATTAGAGGATTATTTTGAAGACGCAGAGAAGCGTAATCAAATTATCCAACAGGCTTTCAGCGCAACTAAAAAAGAATTGAAAATAGGTATTGCCAGCTTTTTATCACTGTACCGTAATGATAGCTCCAATAAAATTTATGGCTTCTGTGCAGGTGATTGTCGCTTAGGTTTATTCAACAATAAAAGTATTCAATGGTTATCACCTGTTCATACTGGGGCGAACCCATTGGGTAACGATTTTGAAAGTTCGATAAGCTCAGTTCCTGAACGCCATATATTAACTAAGAGTTTAAACTTAAGGCGTAAATTTGAACCTGAAACGTTTGAATTAGACTTTTCAATTGATAATATTTTTGCTTTAGCAACAGATGGCTTTTGGATGGAGTTAGATGAGGCGCAGCAGCAAAGCTTCATCAATGAACCTGATGTATGTTTGGCTGATAGAGACTTAGTTGATGATACTTCGGTATTACTTATTACCTGGTCAGCTCTAGAACAAGAGATAGAACTCACATTTGAATGTAGTTTAACGTTTGGATTAAAGTCATCACCAAAAAAAATAGCAACACCGATAAATGAAAACCTACTGATTATTAACAGCAGAAGTCTTTAATTTATTGGGGATGTCTACAAAACAGAGAATAAGAATGAACATTAGCGATTAGCCAATTTAATAAGTGCTATTTACTAAAAAGTCATAGAAATCCACGAATGTAATTGATTCGCTAAAGTAAATACTCCGAGCTAGCTTTTACAACGACCAAATAAAAAGCAGATACCTAATTAGCATCTGCTTTTAAATTGTAAAACCACAGTGCTAAGCGCTGTGGTTTTACAATTTTTAACGAAGAATATTTAATTAAGCTTGAGGTTTAATTAAGTACTTTTTGCCGGTAGCTTGTTTAGAATAAGCGGCAATTGACTGTAAATGTAATACCTCAGCTAATGACACTTCGTGCGTGTAGTTGCTCGCAAATGTAGTGGTGATTTCATCAGCAACGCGTTTGCGCATTTTCATTACTGTATCTGTGCCTAATTTACCTAAAGCATTAAATAACAAGAACCCGTTTACAGCCCAAGCAAAGCCAAAGTTACGGTTTAATGTAATAGGGCCGCGGTCTAGTGCGCCATAAATGTACACTTGTTTAAATGTATCAGAGCCATAAATTGTGTGCTCTTTCATATCGCGCGCAGCTGCAACTTCCATACAGTTAAGAATGTCACTTGTTAGTTGGCCGCCACCAATAGGGTCAAACGCTATAGTTGCACCGGTCTCGATTATTGCAGCTGTTAGGTCAGCAAGAAAAGTGTCGCTGCTTGAGTTAACAATATATTTTGCACCCATATCGCGCAGTAATTTTTCTTGTTCTGGTTTGCGAACAATATTAATTAAATCAACGCCATCGGCAATACAAATACGGTTTAGCATTTGGCCAAGGTTAGAAGCTGCAGCAGCATGAATAATGGCTTTATGGCCTTCAGCGCGCATGGTTTCTACCATTGCAAGTGCGGTAAGTGGGTTAACAAAAGATGATGCACCTTCTTTAGCAGTGGTCCCTTCTTTTAGCTCTAGGCAACTTTGTACATTGGCACATATAAATTGACGATACGTACCGCCGCCAATTACTGCAACGGTTTTATCCATTAATGCTTGTGCAGCTGGTGATGAGCCTGCTGCCACTACGGTGCCTGCGCCTTCATTACCTACAGGGGTTGCTTTTCCAACGCGGGTTTTAAGTGATGGCATAAATTGAGCTGGAACATCGGCAGTAATTACTGGATTTTCATCAGTACCCGATTGCTTTGCAGTAGACATATCAGCTGCGCTGAATAAAACGCCTAAGTCTGATGGGTTTAATGGTGCAGCTTCAATGCGAATAACCACTTCATCGGCATTCGGCTTTGGCATCTCGATGTTTTTTGAGGCAAGTGTTAGTTTATTGTCTTCGCTGATAGTTGAAGTAAGTTGGATATTTTTATCTGTCATAGGTGTCTCCTGCAAAGAATTAAATTTGTTAAGCCAATAACATTATTGTATTGGCGATACAGTGTTAGTAATTAAAAATTAGAATAGATACTTTTATAGCTACGCGTTATTTAGCGTTTGCTGCTTGAATTTGCGCTTTCACTTTTTGCATAAATTCAGCCATATTTGATTGGCGATCGGCCTCTATACTTTGGGTAATGGCTAATTGGCTCATTGATTCGTTCCACTCTTTCATGCCGGGTACTTGTTCAAGTACATCCCAATCAAGCTGGCTTGAGCCAAAGGCGCTAACAATGGTGTTTACGTAATAAACGTAAATGTCTGCCATTGTAAATTGCTCGCCTGCAATCCAAGGTGAAAACTTACACACGCTACCCAAAGCGGTTACGCCACGCGTTAATACTTGGCGTACTTCGGCTTTAGTTGTTTCAGGTACTTCAGCGCCTGAAAATACATAAGGGATGAACCGTCTGCTTGGCAGTTCAAAATAAAGCTCTGCCATTTTCATAATTTGACGTACAACTGCGCGCTCACCTGCATCTTCAGGGTATAGCGGGGTTTGTGGGTACGACTCTTCTATAAAGTCGCAAATAACACTCGACTCTGAAATATTAAGGCCGTTAGCTGTTGTGATTGCAGGCACTTTGCCTGCAGGGCTGATTGCTAATAACTCTTCACTTCCGCCGTAAACAAGGTGTTCTTTAAATGGCAGTTGTTTGTGTAAAAGTACATGTTTAACTAGGTTGTAATAGTTGCTAGCAGCAAAACCGTGCAAAGTAATCATAAGTCAGCTTTCCATCATTAACGTGAAGATACTCATTGCCAAAAAATGCAATTTAAGTCCCTGTCTTTAGGTTGAGTACATTATTACTTGTTTTAATTTGCTTATATATAGGGGAGAATGCGAATCACTTTTGTCTTTAAGACAATAAAGCATTTTATTTAATGGAGAGGCGACTTGGATCAACTAAAAGCCATACGGTATTTTATTAAAGTGGTTGAAACGGGCAGTTTTACCAAAGCCGCCAAAGCTTTTGATGTGCCGCCTTCGTCGTTGTCGAGGCGAGTTGCTGATTTAGAAAAAAGCCTAGGGGCGACGCTTTTAAAGCGTTCTACCCGCATAGTTAAATTGACCGAAGTTGGGCAAATTTACTATAACGATGTTCAGCAAATATTAAATCAGCTAG
The DNA here is from genome assembly GCF_040309305.1 of Pseudoalteromonas sp. RB2-MNA-CIBAN-0110. Taxonomy (NCBI): domain Bacteria; kingdom Pseudomonadati; phylum Pseudomonadota; class Gammaproteobacteria; order Alteromonadales; family Pseudoalteromonadaceae; genus Pseudoalteromonas; species Pseudoalteromonas sp. RB2-MNA-CIBAN-0110. The sequence goes on from NZ_JBEOOQ010000049.1 coordinate 7,288, forward strand.
AGCAAAGCCACGAAACTGTGCGCAGTTATCAAACAACACCAATGGGGCGATTATGTATAAGCTCAATGGTGAGTTTTGGTGACAAAATATTACTGCCACTGCTTGATGAATTTAGCGCGCTATACCCCGAAATTATATTAGATGTTAGCTTAAGTGATGAGCTGTCGACACTCGGGCGTGACGATGTTGATATTGCGATTCGTGGTGGTTATGCGCCAAATGAGCGTGTGTTGGCAATAAAACTAATGGATAACGGCTTTATTCCTGTCGCGTCACCGAGTTATTTACAAAAATACGGTGTACCTACTAATGTTATGGAATTAAAGGGCCACAGTGGCCTTTATTTTAAAACGCCAGCGGGGCCAACTCCGTGGTTATGTAAAGTGGATGAGCAATGGCACGACGTTTCTGGGCCTGCGGTCGCTATTTCAAATAACGGATCGTGGCTGGCTGAAAAAGCATGTAATGGTGAGGGCATTTTAATGTCGACTCGGTGGGCGCTCGATTCATACCTTGAGTCTGGCCAGTTGCAAGAGCTTAAGTTTGAGCATGAATTAGCGATAAGCCAAAATGCGACCATGGCGGTTTATTTGTTGTATCAAAAGCAGCGTTATTTAGTACCAAAGGTAAAAGCGGCGGTCGACTTTTTAGTACAAAGAATAAAAGAAACAAATGAAGAGTAATGAGCGAGCAGAATAGTCCTTAATAGTTAGGTGGGTAGTAGATAAATAGAGTGGTGAATTGGTGAATTGTCGGATGGCGCTGCGCTTATCAGACCTACGCTTATCCGATTTAGATTTATCCGGTTTAGATTTACGTCATTTATGCTTATTTAATTTATTAATGGGTTATTTGTATAAATAATAGGTAAAAAACATCTCCTTAAGCTAAAGCTTTTAATGCTGCGACCGATAAATTACTTAATAGGGTTTAGCGATTAAGGATAATCATGGTTAATAATGCACTTGGCAGCCAGTCTAATTTAAGCACTTTACTTGCCCAATCAGTTAATAACACTAATCAAACCTCTGTGAGTCCTTCGCTACACACCAGCAGCGACCTTCAAGCTATTAATGATTTACAAACTAATGCGCCAAAAATAACCGATGAGTTATTAAGCCAGCTAAATAACGAAACTATTGACGAAGCACTAGCCCGTAATCAAAAAGCAGGGGACGTGTTACAGCAGCAACTTACCTCGTTATTTACAATTTCAAGCACGCCCAGCACGTTTAACTATAAACTCTCCGATGAAGAACTCGCCCTGCGCACCGTAATAAGCTCTCAGCATGAGGGGTTATTAAAAAACGAAAACGGCACTCAATTAATTGAGCGATTAAATACATCAGTTAAAAATATTCAGGGTGCTTATGCTAATACCAGCGATATTTTATCGAGTTTAGGTCAGCTTGGACATGAGCAAAAAACGTTTTTAGCCTCAAGCCAGCAACGTGTAGAGCGCTCACTTAATCCATACATGGAAAGCCTTAATCGCGCAAAATACGAGGATGACGATAACTACCTGTTTGAGCTCTCGGTAAAAACTAAAGAAGGCGATGTTATAAACATTACCTTTAACTCATCGCAAGGGTACGATGAAAAAACAGGTGAAGCGATAGATGGCTTTGGCATAAGTTACGAAGTTAATGGCAATTTATCTGAGGCTGAACATACGGCTTTAACGCAGGTTATGGCGGGTGTTGGTGAAATGGCCGATGAGTTTTTTAAAGTGAGCGAAAACTCATTTAACCCTCTTATAGTCCCAAATCAAACAGACATGAGCTTAGATTTTTTAGCTGGCTTTAATAGTGAACAGTTAGCCGGTTTTAATGTGTCGTTTTCAACAACGCAAAATGATGCGCTTGATACTGCAGAGAATACGCTTGATTTAAGTTACTCCATTGATGAAGCATCAAACCAGCAAGCACTTGTGTTTAAAGCAGTAGGTGGGCAAAACGACATTGATTTTGCACTCGATATGTCAACCATTGGTGCTAAAGACACGCAGCAAATGCAGCAGTATTTAGCGTCGCTAGATCAAAGCCTGGAAGATAGCAGAGTAAACAGTACCCAGGACGATAAAGAGTCGGCATTTGGGCGCAAAGGCGACGAGGCAATGCAGCAAGGTTTTGCATTGTTTAAAGGCGCTTTTGCGAGTATGTCGTCGGCTGCTGAGCGTTATAGCAATTTGGAGTCACTTGCAGAACAGCACTTTAATGACGGGCGCGCTATGGTTGCCGATTTGGTTGATAACATGATTACAAACGATGCCCGTTACCAAGGGCTTGGTAATAAGGCGCCAAATACATTGGGTGCGGGGATTTCTAAGCTCGCTGATTTTGATGCTACGTTTTCTTATGCGCTTGATAACGGCGATTATCAACCTAAAAGTACAATTGAGCTAAGCCAAGCGACTGAACAAAGCCAATTAGGGGATCTTAGCGGTGTAACGCAAAGTAAAAATGTAAGTAGCCACTTTGATTATCAATACAGTCGCCCTGATTATTACGACAAAGAAGAGAGTTATAACGTAAACACCGCCGTTAAAAATAAAGAGCTTGTGGGGCTTGATCAGTCTCACGAGGTTGATGTTGATACAAAAATGTTTGAGTTTAATCCGAAAACTAATCAATACGAGCTGCAAATGGCGATGCAAGAGCAAACCATTAGCAAAAGTGACATTCGCTTAATTGATGATATTTGGCTTGAAGAAAACGAAAACAGCTACAACATGAATAAAAAAGAGCGTGTTGAGAGCGACGAAAAACAAGATGAGTTTAAAAAAACAAGCAGCTATTCTCATAATAAGTTAGTTACCTTAATTGGTGACTTAGATAAGCTAGCTGAGAATAAAGACGTAAGGCGAGAATATTTAACTAACTTATCGCAAGTAAACTTTTTTATGGATAAAAAGTAACGCCTGAGAGTTATTCACTCCACGCTCAATATTGGGTATAGTCGTTTAATACCTAAATTAATACCTAAATTAATACCTAAATTAAGAGCAACCTTATGTTTAAACAATTAATTTTACTCTGCGCTTTAAGCATGCCGCTTGTAAGCTGCGCTGCTGATGCACCGTTTTCGGGCGGAATTAGCACTGATGTACTGCTAAGCGACTACGACAAGTTTAACGAACAATACAAAGCGTTTACGCCAACAGCACAAGACATTGCCCTAATGCAAAAGCTAGAAGGCAAAGAGCTTATTGTATTATTTGGAACATGGTGCCACGACAGTGAGCGCGAAGTACCAAAACTCATTAAGTTAATTGATGCATCGAAAGTACAACTTGCAAGCATTGACTATGTGGCCGTAGGTTACAACAAGCAAGACGATGCAGGCATTGCACAGGCTCACGACTTGCAATACACGCCAACGTTTATAGTAAAAGACGATGGTAAAGAGTTAGTGCGTGTAATTGAAAAGCCAACGGGTACATTGGCGCAAGATTTAACACAGGGTTTGTAAATAGAGCTTGTTCGTATTTGGGGTTAACGATTTAGCAAATAGGTTTATAAGTTAGCTGTTGGGCTGCTATGAGTAGTCTCCTGATACTTTAATGTGTGAAGCCAAAAATTTACTCTTTTGGATTCCTTCTATATGTTGAGTGAGATTTATCTGATGTATATCTGTTTTGAATAATCATATAAATAGTACCGTCACCAATTTATATACATGAGGGAACTGAGTTTTATTGTGTTATGTCTTATTAAGGAAAGTCTCTATGGCTGCTCTAGAGTGCGCATTATGTGGTCGTTTTACGGAAAAGTTAACAAAAGAGCACCTACCACAAAAAGGTCTATACCCTAAAGAGACAAGGAAAATCATTCCAAACTTACATACTTTAAAAGCTTGTGAGTCTTGTAATAATGGCTCTTCAGAACAAGATGAAATTTTTAAAGTGTTTATTGGTTTGGTAGCGCAGCAGGATGGAAATGAGCTCTTATATAGTGTCAGTAAAACATTTGATAATAATGGTAAGTTAAAAAGAAGTTTTATACATAACTTACAGATAGAGGAACGTAATGGACAGAAAGTTAGGCTATGGAATGCTAGAGAGCATACACAAATAGTTTTAGATTCAGCGGAAAAATGTGCGAAAGGGCTTTATTTTAGGGAGTTTGGCGAGGTACTAATCAAGAGTAAGTCAATTTCATTTGTTCCAACCCCTTTTGTTTATGAAAAAGATAAAGTAGAGGTAGAAAATAGGCTTAAGGATGCGAAATGGTTTAGTGTAAATGGTCAGACAGTTAATTATACTTTTTTAGATATGAAAAATACCGACACTTTAATTATAATTAATTTTTTCTCCAGTGCTGAATTTGTATTTTGCATTAGAGATAAAGAATATAGCAAAAAAGTTCATGCGGGCTTAATAAGTTTAAGTCAGTAGGTGCAGTTTTCCACCCTATCATCGCTCAATATCCACAGCAGGTCTTTAAATCTGTTTTACTAGAACCCGCTAATTTAGCGGGTTTTTATATGACTAAATTTTTCTTACACTACACTTAATCTTCTTTAGTTTGTCAGATAACACCCATAGCATGCTTACTAGGGGGTCTTTATTCATTGTTTGAAAGTGATCTTAGATACAAAAGCCGTCAATTGAGGCTTCAGCTAAAGGGATTAAATCTTGATTCCATGCATCTTAAGTCAATAGCGTTCGCAATTGGCACATACGTAGCATACATATAACGGTTAAATTTACGCATATAAACATTATTCACTAAACAGGCTTTTTTCGAATGCTTGTGCGGCATGTGAAGAGGGTCTGTCTTTATAGTGTAGTTGATACAGTGGCCGAGAGAGTTGCTCGTTATTTTTTTGACTCAGGCGTGTTAATTTACCAAGCTGCACTAAATCCTCAGTGACTACATTAGGCAATAAAGCCACGCCCATTCCTTGTGCTACTGCCCTTGCTATTGCCTCGTTGCTGCCCAATTGCATACTGCATTCTGCTATTACGCCATGTTGGGCTAATAACTTAACCGACATTTCTAAAGTGCCCGAGCCCGGCTCGCGCAGTAGCCAAAATTGTTTGTTTAACCATGCTTTTAAATCTTTCGTGGGCTTAAAGTTACAGGGTATAACTACACTCATTAAATCGTTTTGCCAGTGCTTACTTATAATATGTGGCTCGGTTGGTGTGCCTTCAACCAGTGCTAAATCGATAGTGCATTCAAGTAGGGCGTGCTCAATTTGCGCGGTATTAGCAACTTGTACTTCTACTTTTATATGGGGGTATTGTGCGCAAAAATTGGCTAAATAGGGCGGTAGCCAATAGCTGGCAATGGTTGTACTGGTGCCTATAACGAGCGTGCCACGCTTAAGCCCTGTACGTGATTTAATATCTTCAATGGCTGCCTTTTCAATAGCAAAAATACTACGAGCATGTTCAAAAAGTGCTTGTCCGCCTTCACTTAAGGTGAGTTTTCTACCCTTAGATGCACGCTCAATAAGTTGTATATTTAGCTGATATTCAAGCTCTTTTAAAGCTTTAGACACAGCTGGTTGGCTTATAAAAAGCGCCTCAGCTGCTGCTGAAAAATTGCCTAATTTAGCAACTGTATAAAACACCCGAAGTGCATGCAAGTTCATTGTGCCTCTCAAATCACATAGCCTTAAGTTATCGAATCATGATTTTAATGTATTGGAGTTATATTTTGCGCTTTCTTAAAATGAAGTCAATTAATTACGATGACTTTATTAAGGGATGACTATGCTTAGTGCAATTAAAGATATGCCACAGCCTTTTAGTATTAATACTAAGCAGTATACCAACTCGCGTTGGTGGCTAGGAATGCTATTGGTTATTGTTTTAGCGGGTGTTGCTGTTGCCCTGAGTAAGTTGCCGGTAATGCAAAGTGCCCAGTTTAGCTCCTTAACTATTGGTATTGTGCTAGGCATTATTGTAGGTAACAGTGTTTTTTCGCGTATTGCGACTCATACCGATGTGGGTGTTGATTACGCTAAAAGTATTTTACTCAAAGCGGGTATTATTTTATTTGGTTTTAGAATTACCTTTACACAGGTAGCAGGCGTTGGCTGGAGTGGATTGCTAACCGACATTGTTATGCTCAGCGGTACGTTTATATTAGCAATGCAGCTTGGTAAACGTGTATTTAAGCTTGATGATCAAACGGTAATATTAATTGGTGCAGGTAGCTCTATTTGTGGCGCAGCAGCTGTAATGGCAACCGAGCCTGTAATAAAAGCGCAGGCGCATAAAGTATCGGTAGCTGTAGCAACGGTGGTGGTATTTGGTACGTTGAGTATGTTTGCCTACCCAATCATGTTTGAGTATATGGGGCTGAGTGAGCACGCATATGGTATTTTTGTAGGCTCAACTATTCACGAGGTAGCGCAAGTTGTTGCAGCGGGTACAGCTGTAAGCGCCAATGCTGCAGATACCGCCGTTATAGAAAAAATGCTACGCGTGATGATGCTTGCGCCATTTTTAGTCACTTTATCGTTTTGGCAAAGTAAAAAAAGAGTAAAGGCAGGTAATACTATAAGTAATGAGGATAATAAATCAGGTATTAGTATTCCTTGGTTTGCGGTGTTATTTATTGTGGCAAGTGGTGTGCATTCACTCTCTATTATTCCTCAAGTGGCTACAAGCGCAGTTGTTTGGTTTGATAATATATTACTCACCATTGCGATGGTGGCTTTAGGTTTACGCACACATGTTGGGGCAATTCGCCAAGCGGGTATTAAACCGCTGTTACTGGCGCTGTGTTTATTTTTGTTTTTAACATTGGGTGGTTACGCTATTAATATAGGCATTGCTGAGCCGTTTTAAACGTTACTTGGTAAAAGTTGATTGGCGGCTTAAATCGGCCAATCAACTTCGTTTACGTTATCGAGCTGTGTGCTGGTATTTTTATTGCTTTGCCATTTATTAGTGTAAACAGCGTGTGGGTCAAACTGTAACGTTTGTTTTTCAATATTAAAGTGCCTACCGCCACGCGGATCTACGCCTACACCTGCTATGTATTGCCAGTTACCCCAATTAGCGGCTACATCGTAATCAATCAGTTGTTGTTCAAAATAAGCTGCGCCATAGCGCCAATCAAGAGCAAGTTCGTTAACTAAGCAGCTCGCTGCAATTTGCCTTGCTCTATTTGATATGTAACCGGTTTCATTAAGCTCATTCATAATGGCATTGACTAATGGGTAGGGTGTTGAGCCATTACACCACGCAGCAAATCTGTTTGGCATAAACGTTGTAAGGGGTTTTGTTTGCTTTTGACCTTTAAAACTAAACAGGCTGTTGCCTGCTTTAAGTGCATGCCATTTAAAATACTCTCGCCATAGCAATTCAAATTTAATCCAGTAGGTAGACTCGTTTGTTATTTGATTACGTTCGTACGCCTCAACGGCTTTATAAACTTGCCGCGCACTTACACAGCCAAAAGCAAGCCAGGTACTAAATTTTGTGGTGTTATTAAAGCCATCAAGCTCGTTTCGAGTTATTTTATAAGTACTTGGCAGCAAGCCTGAAAAGTATTGCTTTAAATGTGTTTGCGCACTTTTAAACCCGCCATGCATTACGCCATTATTTGCTATACGCTCTAAAGGTTTTTTAGCGCACAAGGTTATTGGCTGAGGGAGCAAACCTGTAGGCAGAGTTGAGGTTGTTATGGGTATGTTTGCCGCCTCTACTTTTTTTCTAAATGGGGTAAAGCTTTTAGGCAGCTCGTTTAAACCAAAAGGGAGGTCGCTTTGTTGAAATAAAGTGTCTTGTTGAGTTGTTTTAAATATGACATGTGGGCAATGTGCTTTTAGTCGCGCGAGTTGGCGCTGCTCATAGGTTCCAACGAATTCACTGCACACTACTTCATCAATGTGTTGCTCAGCTATGCGCTGCTTTAAAATACTAACCGGTTCGCCCTCAAGTACGTGCAATGTTTGCCCGCGCTCAATAAGCGCTTGTTGCAGCTCAAATAAGCTTTGCATTAAAAACTGTTGTTTATGCACACCATATGGCTTTTGTTGGTAGTTATTATTTTTAAACCAGTGCGGGTTTATAACAAATACAATATCGAGCGCACATTGCTCAGTAGCAAGTTCGCTTAAAATAGGGTTGTCGTCTATTCGTAAATCGTTTTGTAACCAATATAAAATGCGTTTGCTCATAGGTTTGCTCAGGTTTTTGTAATCATTAAGTTTACGAAGCAAAAGCGGGTAGGGATTAGTTTTTAGGTGTTTAATAGAGTTTTAAAAAGGGGGCGATAAACTTACCGCCCCTTAGTTTGTAAAAGTATTGTTTTAACTCGCTGATTTTTGTTTTGCTATCCAATCGTTTATTACATCCTCTAGCACTTCCATAGGGAGTGACCCTTGGCCGATTACGGAGTCGTGAAAGCTGCGTATATCAAACTTAGCACCGAGCTCTTTTTCGGCTTTTGCACGCAGTTCGCGTATTTTTATTTCGCCCATTTTGTATGAAAGCGCTTGGCCTGGCCATGAAATATAACGATCTATTTGATCCTCTACCGCGCTTTGTGGCAAAGCAGTGTGATATGCCAAGTAGTCAATTGCCTTTTGGCGGCTCCAGCCAAATGCATGAATACCGGTATCAACAACGAGTCTCACGGCACGCCACATTTCGTAACCTAAACGACCAAAGTCGCTGTATGGGTCTTGATAAAAGCCGGCTTCTTTACCTAGGCGTTCGGTGTAAAGTGCCCAACCTTCGCCAAATGCTGAGTGGCTAAGTGTGCGTCTAAATTGGGGTACGTTTAACTCCATTGCAATGGCGTTTTGTAAATGGTGCCCTGGTATAGCCTCGTGAAGGCTAAGAGCTTCTAAATTATACAAAGGCTGTAGTTTAGGTGTTGAGGCTAAAAAGTAAGTGCCAGGGGAGCGGTTATCAGCAGGTGGCATATAAAACGCGCCGCGACTCGCTGAGCCTTTTATAGTAAATGTGTTACGCGGTAAATGGCCAAAGTAGGTTGGTAACTTGCCATACATTTTTTGCGTAATAAAAGCTGTTTTTTCAAGTAAGTCTTGCGCGTCTGTTGCGTAAAATTGCTCGTCGGTCGCTAAAAATTCTAAAAACTCAGCATACGTGCCATCAAAACCTACTTTATCAATGATGTTTTGCATTTGTGTTTTTATACGCGCCACTTCTTTTAAGCCAAGCTCATGAATTTTCTTTGGTGTGGCATTGGTTGTGGTGTAGTAATTAACTGCATATTTGTAATACTCAAGCCCGCCTTTAACGCTTGAAATACCTGGCTCTGCTCTACAGTTAGGCATGTAATCGTTTTCAAAAAAGTCGTAAAAGTGCTGATAAGCCGGGACTACTTTTGAGCTAATTAAGGCTTTTGCTTTGTTTTGGTATGTGGCCTTTTGCTCTGCTGTAAACGTATTTGGTATACGTGTAAAGGGCTCGTATAAGGCACTGTTTTCAGGTTGCTTAACTATATGAGCGTTAATGCTCTGGCCGTAACTTTCAAATGTTTTGCAGTAGTGCGTATACCCCAGTTCAATTCCTTCCTTCATCAAGTTAATGTTTTCTTGATTAAAGCGAGGGTAGTCGGCAAGGCTTACTAAAAATGCGTTGTAATCATCAGGTGTTAAAAGTGCCATATTAGCCGGTGCTTCGGCAAAGTAGGTATGCCAGCCACTTAAAAAGTTAACCTGAAAATACTTATCTTGAAAAAGGTAACTTTGCTGCTCTGTTTCTCGCTCGTATTTAAATAAACGGTAGTTCATTAATTGCGAGCTGCTCAGCGTTTTAGAATCTATTTTACTTAAGCTTTTTAATACACTGTTATTATAAGCTTGGCGCTTTGCAATGGCTTGTTCGGTCCAATTTGGTAATGTACCACTGGGTTTCCAACCATCAGGGTCGGTACGAAAGAATATTTTTTCGGCTTTTGCATTTTGCCAATGGTTATCAATAATGGTTTTTAAATCTGCATTGCTATCGGCTGCGCTCGGCAGTGATGCTACAGCTAAGCAAATAGCTAAAATTGTTTTTTTAAACATATTATTCTCATTTTTAGCGCGTTAATTTTTATTAGTTTACGCACATGTGTCATTTTTGTTTCTAAGATAATAACAAGTTAACCTTATTAATGCGCTTAATTTCACAACCAGTACCTCTTGCTTTTACTTTTTGATTGAACAAATTTCACCGCTGAAGTGAGTGGGCCACTAGTTTATTGTTTTATCAGCGTTTAGAATGATTAAAACTAATTACAATAAAAGACCGTCATGTTTAATAAAGTAATAACGCTGATTGATGAAGCTAACAACCAAGACCCTAATACTGAGCAGCACAATGGAGAAAGTTTTCCAAAAGAGTATTTATACTCACAGCGTATGAGCGAAATGCTAACTCGCTTTAAACCTGATGCCGATGCACTCATGCAAATTGCAGTGCGTGCACAGCATATTCAGCGTTGGAAATCGCCACGTAGCGACTTTGAAATGAACAAACAGGGTTATCATCAATGGCGTAGCGCACTTTATATTTTTCATGCGTCACTAGCCGTTGAATTAATGAAACAAGCTGGGTTTAACGATACGGACCAAAACCGTGTTTATAACGCGGTTGCTAAAAAAGATATTAAGCGCAATCCAGATAGCCAATTAGTAGAAGATGTAGCGAGTTTGGTGTTTATTGAACACTACATGCTTGGGTTTGCCAATGCAAAACCAGATTACAATGAAGAAAAATGGATTGGTATTATTCGCCGCACATGGCAAAAAATGTCAGATGAAGCCCATGAGTTTGTACTTACAGGTAATATTACATTACCAGATCCACTTGTTGGGCTTATTCATAAAGCGCTTGAGTAAAGTAGTGTAAGCTAGGTATTAAAATAAAAAGGATTTTTAGAATGTTATGCCCACGTACAAATGCCTCTCTTGAGCCGTTATTAATTGGCGGTATTACTGTTTACACTTCAGTGCAAGGTGGCGTATTTTTTGATAACAGCCAAATTTTTAAGTTTAGCTCGCCAGCGTTAAAACATGGTCAGGTATTACTTAAACATTTAAGTGATCATATCGAGAGTGAATACGATGTATCGCTACGAATTAATTGTCCAAAGTGCATAAGCATTGTGATGATGCGCAGGTATTTTTCGCCAGTAAAGGCTGTCGAAATAGATGAATGCCCAGGCTGTGCAGGCATATGGCTTGATAGCGGCGAGCTGGCAAAAATACACGAAAACCATTTAACACCTCGAGAGCGTAAACTGTTAGCCCACGAAATGGCCACCAATCATGGGTTTATAACTATTAAATCACCTGCTTCTAGGTTTATGCCAACTAATAAAAATAAAAGTGCACATGAAGCCACGGTGGAAAACTTAGTGCGCTTAGCTTTACTTGGTTTGTAACTCTTAATAACATATTAAAACAAAAACGGCGTACTAAAAAGTACGCCGTTTTTATTGTAATAAACTAACTCTTGAAAAGTTTATTTATTACGGTTTTCTTTAGCAAATGCACGTATTTTACGCTTTTGCGACAGTGTTACTTTATTAACACGACCAGCAAATGGGTTTTCACCTTCTCTAAATTCGATTTTGATAGGTGTGCCCATAATTTTAAGCGCTTTACGGTAGTAGTTCATCAGGTAGCGTTTATAACTATCTGGTAAATCTTTAACTTGGTTACCGTGAATAACAATACGTGGTGGGTTATAACCACCGGCATGCGCATATTTGAGCTTAACACGACGACCACGAACAAGTGGCGGCTGGTGATCGGCTTGAGCCATGTCCATAATACGACGTAACATTGCAGTACTTATACGTTTAGTCGCTGATTCATACGCTTCGTCAACAGACTCGAATAAATGACCAACACCTGTACCGTGTAGTGCAGATATAAAGTGTAGGCGTGCAAAGTCAATAAAGCCTAAACGGCGATCGAGCTCTGATTTAATACGATCTTTAACGTAATCGTCTAAGCCATCCCATTTGTTCACTGCAATTACCAATGAACGACCTGAGTTAAGAGCAAAGCCTAATAAGCTTAAATCTTGATCAGAAATACCATCGCGAGCATCAACAATCAATAACACAACGTTACAATCTTCGATTGCTTGAAGCGTTTTAATTACAGAGAACTTTTCAACTACGTCGCTTACTTTTTTACGCTTACGAACACCTGCGGTGTCAATTAACACATACTCTTTTTCATTTCGAGTCATCGGAATGTAGATAGAGTCACGTGTTGTACCTGGCATGTCGTATACAATTACGCGATCTTCACCCAGTATACGGTTTGTAAGCGTTGACTTACCAACGTTAGGACGACCAATAATCGCAAGCTTTACAGGTTTGTCTGCAAATGCCTGGTGATCGGTATCGCTGTCTTCATCTTCTTCGTAAAGATTAATAAGCTCTTCGTCATCGCCTGTTACGTCTTCGTCTTGTGCAGCTAATTCAGCAATAAGCGGCTGAAGTGTTTGCTCAAGTAATAACGTAATACCACGGCCATGCGATGCAGCAATGTGATGAATTTCACCTAATGATAATTGGTAAAATTCAGCACAGTTTGAATCTGCATCAATACCATCGGTTTTATTGGCAACAACAAAACACTTTTTATCTTGTTTACGCAAGTGATTAGCAATTGCTTGGTCAGCTACGGTCATACCTACACGAGCATCTACTAAAAACAGAACAATGTCAGCTTCTTCAATAGCTAGCAGAGATTGATCTGCCATTTCGATTTCGATGCCTTCTTCTGAGCCATCAATACCGCCCGTGTCTACCACGATAAATTCATAGCCATCGTAACTAGCTTGGCCATATTTTCTATCTCGTGTTAAACCTGGAAAATCGGCTACGAGTGCATCACGAGTACGTGTTAAACGGTTAAATAATGTGGATTTTCCCACATTGGGTCGCCCAACTAGAGCGATCACGGGAAGCATAAACTACCTCTTTAAAAAACAACAAAAGGCTTCGCAGTGCGAAGCCTTAAAAAAACCATATGACTATTAGTAACTTAGTTTGGTATTTTTACCATACTAACTTCACCATCACGGGTGTATAAAATTAGCTTATCGTCGGCAACAACTGGCTCAACAAAAAAGCCCGAGCTGTCAAAGTCTTCACGAGATACTAGCTCGCCAGTTTCTTTATTTAGCCAATGTAGGTTACCTTCTTGGTCGCCTAAAGCTAAGTGGCTACCTGCAACCGCAGGGCCTGTTAGGTACCAACCGCGTAGAGCGGGTTGGCTCCAACGTTCAATACCTGAATTTTTATCTAATGCGTAAATAACACCATCGCTATCTACTAAATAAATTGTTTGTGCATCCATCGCAATTTCGCGGTAGCTGCTGTATTCACGTTTCCATACAACATTGCCAGAGCGAATATCTACAGCGGCTAAGTTGCCGTTGTAAGCTATAGCGTAAGCGTATGGACCGCTAATAAGTGGTTGAGTGTCTACGTCAACTAGGCGTTCAAATTCTGATGCGCCTTTGGCAACCGCAATTTCTGCGCTCCATGCTGAGTAACCACTGTCTGAAATTAATACGCTTAACTTGCCTGTTTCAAGGCCTACTAATACACCACCGTTAGCAACGGTTGGCGAGCTTTGTCCGCGTAATGTTAGTGGTGGAACTTCTTGTTCAAAGCTCCAACGCTCTTCGCCTGTATCTGGGTGAAGGGCTAACAATTTACCAGAGCCTAAATTTACAAATATTAAGCCATCGCCTGCTGTTGGTTTAGACAGAGATTCGCCTGGTACGTTTTTACGCCAAACTTCTTCACCAGTTTCGCGATCAAGAGCAATAATAAAGCCGTGTTCAGAACCAATATAAATTTTACCATAGGCTTGCAAAATACCACCTGATAATTTTGCATTACCGTTGTCAGCCCAAGGCCAAAACGATAAATCTTGGCGTACATCGGTTTCCCATTTTGTATCGCCATTATCAAGCGAAAGCGCTTCTACTTGGCCTTCGCGGCTAGCAACATACACAGTATCTTTGTAAACTGCGGGTGTTAAACGAGAAAAATAATGCTCTACGCCATCACCTACAGATTCTTGCCAAACAACGTCAGTTTCAAATTGGTTTACAATTTCAGGAAGTACTAGTTCATCTTCATCATCACTTGATGAACAACCCATCAATGTTGCCATACATAGGGCAAGGGCTGCTGTTGTAAATTTTTTCATGCCTAAAACCTTATGCCGCTGGGCTAGTTACTGCTAGGTCATCTAACTTAATTTGTAATAGTGGGTTACTTGTTAATCCACCCGCATCTATTGCTGCTTGGTATGCAGTACGTGCTTGATCTTTATTACCTTGCTCAGTGTAAATATCGCCTTTAAGCTCGGCCACGTTTGCATTGAACGCTTCAGGTAATGGTGCATTTAATGTTGTTAATGCATCGTCATATTTAGTTTGCGCAATTTGAACACGTGCTAAACGTGTAATCGCAATTGCTTTTAATTCTGTATTTGGCGTATTAGACACAACCCAGCTTAGCTTTTCGCTTGCTACGTCTAGTTTTTTCGCTTCTACTGCGTCTTTTGCAGCAACGAATGCAGCAAGTGTTGCGTAGTTTGTGTCTTTATTTTCGCTAATAAACGCATCAGCTGAAGATAATACATCGTCGCTTTCAACAAGCGCTGTATATGAATCTGATGCTTTTTCAGCGGTAGTAATTTGGTTTTGGTTATATGCTTTCCAGCCATATAAGCCACCTAGGCCAACAAGTATACCTAGCGCAAGTGAAATGCCGTTTTCACGGAAAAAGCGTTTAATGGCTTCTGCTTGTTGTTCTTCTGTTGAATAAATATCCATTCTTACCTCTAATGTTCGCTTAGCCGTTAATAAGCTCAGCTAATAGCGCTTTAGCTTGTTCTAATTCTAATGTGACTTGTTCTTTACGCTCGCGTAAATACTTGATGGTCACAACGCCTTTTTCTAATTCATCTTCACCAATAATCACTGCAACAAGTGCATCGCTTTTATCAGCACGTTTTAATTGTTTTTTAAAGTTGCCGCCGCCCGCATGTACCATAACGCGTAAACCCGGTACGTCTTTACGTAGTTGCGCTGCAATTGCAGGAGCTTGAATGCTTGCTTTGTCGCCCATTGCTGCTAAATATACATCAGCATTACGACGAATGTCACCTACACACTCAAGTGCTTGTAGTAATAACACTAAGCGCTCTAGACCCATTGCAAAACCAACTGCTGGCGTTGCTTTGCCGCCAAGTTGTTCAACTAAGCCATCGTAACGTCCGCCAGCACATACAGTGCCTTGTGCACCTAAACTGTCGGTTACCCATTCAAATACAGTGCGGTTGTAGTAGTCTAAACCACGTACTAACTTTTCATTAACCGTATATGAGACGCCAGCAGCGTCTAAACGTTCACATAAATTTTCAAAATGTTCTTTTGATTCAGCATCTAAATTTTCAGACAATTTAGGTGCATCAGTTAAAATTGCTTGTACGTCTGGGTTTTTGCTATCAAGTACGCGTAATGGGTTTGAATACATACGACGTTTTGAGTCTTCATCAAGCACATCAATGTGTTGCTCAAGGTAGGCTACTAACGCATCACGGTAATCTGCACGCGCTTCGTTAGATCCTAGAGAATTTAGCTCTAAACGAACGTGGTCAGTAATACCAAAGGCTTCCCATAGTTGCGCTGTTAATAAAATAACTTCTGCGTCTATATCTGCTGTAGCAATACCAAATGTTTCTAAACCAAATTGGTGAAACTGACGGTAACGACCTTTTTGCGGACGCTCGTGACGAAACATTGGACCCATGTACCAAAGGCGTTGTTCTTGATTGTATAGTAAGCCATTTTGGTTGCCAGCACGTACGCATACTGCGGTGCCTTCTGGGCGAAGTGTTAATAAGTCGCCATTGCGATCGGCAAAGGTGTACATTTCTTTTTCTACTATATCGGTAACTTCACCAATAGAGCGTTTAAATAAGTCGGTTGATTCTACAATAGGAAAACGAATTTCTTGATAACCGAACGATGCTACTGTCTCGCGTAAAATGTTTTCTACTTTCTGCCAAACTTGTGTATCGCCCGGCAGACAATCGTTCATACCGCGAACTGCCTGAATTTGTTTTGCCACTGATAAATCCTAAATGCTGTTTTTTTGTGTAATGAAAAATGCTTACACAACAAGAATGCTAAAAATTGACCCGTCATTATATACCCAAATGACCCCATGATGCGAGTTTCAGTTGGAATTAAAAGCGATTTAGGCAAGGCATTGATTGAAAGTAATAGTGGTTCTATTGTTAAAATCAATAACGCAGTATAAATCGCTTTTAAACCAACCCGTTGGGCGGTTCACAGACACTTACTCTCATCGTTGTTACTTTTTAAAAGGGATTGCCATTCTTGCAAAGTAACGCCTTGATATTAAGAGCCTGTGAAACGCTGAATTCTGTATCTTGGGGTCGTTTGGGTATCCACTAGCTATAAAGGTAAACGCCAAACACCGCTGTTTGGCGCTTTATGCGGTATTTATTCGACTATTTTTATGTCAATCGGTGTTTGGTTCTGCTTTTTCTCTATAAAGTCGCGTACATAACCTTCAAGCTGGTCAACAATGTTGTTGTTATCAATGCGCGCTTTTTGGCGTTCGCCATTTATATACAAACCAGAACGACGATTTGCACCGGCAAGCCCTATATCACTCACAAGCGCTTCACCTGGTCCATTTACAACGCAACCAATTACCGAAACTGACATAGGTTCGATAATATCCTCTAAGCGCTCTTCAAGTTGGTTCATGGTGCTTACTACATCAAACTCTTGGCGTGAGCAGCTAGGGCAGGCAATAAAGTTAATTCCACGCGAACGAATGCGCAATGAATTTAAGATATCAAAGCCTACTTTAATTTCTTGTACCGGGTCGGCAGCAAGTGATACACGCAGGGTATCGCCAATACCTTCGGCTAATAACATACCTAAACCTACTGCAGATTTAACAGAGCCTGAGCGCATGCCGCCCGCTTCGGTAATACCTAAATGCAGTGGTTGGTCTATTTCTTTAGCGAGTAAGCGATATGCACCTACCGCTAAAAATACGTCAGACGCTTTTACTGATATTTTAAATTGGTCAAAATCAAGGCGGCGCAATATATCTACATGGCGCATTGCTGATTCTAATAAGGCTTCTGGTGTTGGTTCGCCGTATTTTTCTTGTAAGTCGCGCTCTAGTGAACCGCCATTTACACCAATACGAATAGGAATGTTATGCTCGCGTGCAGAATCGACTACGGCTCTAATACGCTCTTCACTACCTATATTACCCGGGTTTATACGCAGGCAATCTACACCGTATTTTGCCACTTTTAAGGCTATACGGTAATCAAAATGAATATCTGCAACTAGCGGAATCGTTACTTGCTCTTTTATACTTTTAAACGCTTCGGCTGCATCCATTGTTGGTACTGATACACGGACTATGTCGGCACCTGCATCTTGTATTGCCTGTATTTGTGCAACAGTTGCATCAACATCCATGGTGTCGGTGTTAGTCATTGATTGCACTGCAATAGGGGCACCATCACCAATAGGGACGTTACCTACATTGATTCGGGTGGATTTTCTGCGTTTAATTGGAGATTCTGAAAACATAGCGACTACTCTGCTAGTGGTAATGTAAATTTGGCTAAACGGTTTTGAGGAAATGCAGAAACATCTACAGGTTCACCGTTTAAAGTAATGTCTACAGCGTCATGCTTACCAAGCACAACTGAAAAAGGAGGCGTACCGCTTACGGTCATAATGTAGCCTGCTTTTTTAACGCCGAATGCTATTTTTTCGCCTTCGCCGTCGTAAATTTCAACCCAACTTTCGCCATTAAAGTTCATGACAATTGTACTGCTAGCATCTTCTTGACTTGCGCTGTTAGAAACAATAGGAGCCGTTTCTTTAACTATTTCTGGGCTTGTTGATGTTTCACTAGACGTGCTTTGTGATTCTAATAATGATTCATCGTCAATTTCGGCTTGTTGCTGTTGCTCTGAAATACTGGGTTGAGCGGCTTGTCGTTCACTCATTTTTGAGTTGGCTACGTTTATGTTACTCGTTTGCTCTTCAATAGGTGTCGCGTTTTGCCAAAACCATAAAGCAGATGAGCCAATAACAATCGCTAAAATTAAATAGCTAAAAAACATTAAACGACTGTCGTTTGCTTCTTTTTCTGTACGGCGTGAAAAACTCTGCATATTAGCGGGTTTAGCCGGCTCTGGTGGGGCTGGCATCATTGCTAATATAGGTGCGCTATCTACTTTTAATTCACGGCAATAGTTTTTTATATAGCCTTTAACAAAAGTAATAGGGCCGAGTAATGTAAATTCATCATTTTCAAGGCGTTTAATTTGAAGTTCAGAGAGCTTTAACGGTGCAGCAATAGTCGCTATGCTAACGTTCGCTTGTTCTCTATGATTTTTTAATATTTGGCCTACAGTTGGCTGTTCGCTCTGTGTTTGCGTATTTTCTTCATTCATAATGTGTATGAGTCTGGATCCACTAGTAAAAGTTTGTGCCCTGGTTTTAGTGCTATATCAGGACTTAATTTATTCCATCGCATTAATTCATCAATTAATACATGCCGCTGGGTAGCTATATCGTAAAGGGAATCACCAGCTTTAATTTCGTAATAAATATTTGGATCGTTTAGGTATATTTTACTTCCATTCATTACCCGATCCGACTCTTTTAGACCATTCCATTGCAGGAGCTTTTGTAGTTTAACATTGTATCGCACCGAAATGCTAAATAGGTTTTCGCCAACAGCAATTACGTGAAATGGCACGCGTAAAGGCGATACTTTAGGGTTAAGCATTGGGAGCTCTGTTTTTTGTACTGCTTCGTAACTTTTAAATTCAATATCTGCATCATTTTGATAGCTGCTATTTTCAAATACAGTTGTATTTTTAGTCGCTTCGTAGAATACCACGTCACTACTATTTTTTTGAGTGGTAACTACAGGTACTACGTTAGTGTTTTTGTTGTTTTCTTGTGAATTAAGCTGATTTGCTTTAGGCGCGCCAAACGAAATTATTTTTACTTCATCATCAGCTTTGCCAGATTGCTTTTTTACTACAGGCATTTTTTTAGGTTCGTAAGTGGGCTTAGCCTTCATAGGCGCTGCTACTATAGACTCCGCAGAGTCGTGTTCAGTGGTAAGTGCAAGCATAACAGCTGATGTATCGGTAGACTTGCTTGGTACGACGACTTTAGGAGCTATAATTTGTTTTGCTACTATTGTATTTCCATCGGCTTGATTTTCTCTTGCTATAACCGGATTCAAGTCTTGGTTATATGCTGTTGCGAGGTTTTTATCTGTTTTTTTCTCGTCATTTGTTACTAAGCTTGTTGAGCCGTCCTCTGGTGAACGTTTCTTTCTAATTACTTTTATTTTTGGCTTTGAACTAATATGTGTGCCGCTTTCATCATTTTTTATTTCTTTTAATTGCGCTTTGCGGTATTTTTCTCGCAGTATTTCAAACTCATTAAAACGTGTTCTTTTCTCTTTTAATGCATAGGCTTCGTTACTGGTAGAGTAAGTTTGTAAAATAGTACTGGAGATCTTTTCAGCCTCTTCTATTCTGCCCATTCTGTTTTTTACAAGGTAGCTAAGCATTAATGCGCGAGAAGATACTCGACCTGTGCTTTCGTAGCGTTTTAAAAGTTCACTGGCTTTGTATAAGTCACTTTTAGCGTAATACAGTGCAGCTAAGCTAATTAACGTAGATGTACGTTGAGAGCTGTGATTAAGTGCTTGCTGGAAGTAGCTTTCTGCATTTTCAAAATCATCAAATTCGATAGCACATAACGCTAAGTTTTCGTAGCTTTCGGCAACGCGAATATAACTTGGTACTTCAATGGCTTTTAAAAATTGATCAGTTGCACGGTCGTATTCATCAATACCACATAAAAATACACCGTAGTTGTTAAGGGTATTAGGATCGTCTGGCTTTATTTCGAGTGCTTTTTGGTAGGCTTTATCTGCTAGCTGATTTTCGCCTACTTGTTGATAGTAATAAGCAAGAGAGTAATGTACTTCAGGTAGGTCAGGAGCAAATGCAGCTGCACGTTCTAAGTTGTATTTTTGAGAGTTATTACCCGTTTTTAGATACTGTAGGGCTAAAGCAATTCGTGTTCGTGCTGCGCCAGTATTATTAATTTTATTTTCGACGACGGGCTTATTACTACCGTTATAACTACTTTCGCTAACACAGCCGCTTATGGCAAGTGTCGATAGTGTTATAGCAAGTATAGATCGCATTACCATATCTCTTCATTTTTAGTCCATGGCACCTATCTTACCTAAAACCTTTGATCTTGCATCATTTATTTGAAAATAAGCAACTTAACCACCCTACATAACTAATTCACATAGGGTGGTTATAGATTATGCTTGGTGGATGTTAACGCTAATTGCGTTATCGTCACGCATTTTCTTTTTAGCTAAACGTTTAGTACGGTCAACTACATCACCTACTAACTGTCCGCAAGCGGCGTCAATGTCGTCACCGCGAGTACGACGCACAATACAGGTAACGCCTGCTGCTTGTAATACTTTTGAAAAACGGTCAATACGGCTATTGCTTGAGCGAGTGTACTCATTACCCGGGAACGGGTTAAACGGAATAAGGTTGACCTTACAAGGTGTGCCTTTTAACGTTTGCACTAATGCATGCGCCTGATCGGTGCTGTCGTTAATGCCATTAAGCATAACGTATTCAACTGTTACGTCTTTATTGGCTTTCGAACCATCGATATAACGACGACATGAGGCTAAAAACTCTTCGATAGGGTACTTTTTATTAACCGGTACTAAAATATCACGCAGTGCGTTATCTGGTGCGTGAAGTGATATAGCCAGTGCTACGTCAATTTTCTCTTTTAGTAAATCAAGTGCGGGTACAACGCCTGAAGTGCTTAATGTTACGCGGCGCTTAGATAAACCAAAGCCCCAATCGTCCATCATTAATTCCATTGCTGGCACTACGTTTTTAAGATTAAGTAAAGGCTCGCCCATACCCATCATTACAACGTTAGTTACTGGGCGCTTTTCACTATGACCATCAAGGCCAATATCTTTAGCTACACGCCAAACTTGGCCAATAATTTCAGATACTTTTAAGTTACGGTTAAAGCCTTGTTGCGCAGTAGAACAAAAAGTACATTCAAGAGCACAACCAACTTGTGATGATACACATAAAGTAGCGCGCTCTTTTTCAGGGATCCAAACGGCTTCTACTTCTTGGCCGCCTTCCAGAATAAGTGCGTACTTAATAGTACCGTCGCTTGCTTGCTGGCGAACGGTGATTTCTGGCGCTACAATTTCGCATTCAGCTTTAAGTTTTTCTTTAAGCTTTTTGTTTACGTTGCTCATATCGTCGAAGTTATCTACGCCAAAATGATAAATCCATTTCATAACCTGGTCACTACGAAACGGCTTTTCACCGAACGATGCAAATAGCTCGCGCATTGCATCTCGGTTTAAATCTAATAAGTTAATCTTTTTTTGCTCGGTCATGAAACAACCTCAATCGGTGACGGTGGAGATAAAATTTACGAGGACGAATTGTACATAATTCACTCACTTTAATCATTAAGTAAAACATTATTAGTTTACTGATTAATACTTTACGTAATGACTAAAAAAGGGCCCGAAAGCCCTTTTCAATATGTTAACGAATTCGAATTAACGAGTACGTGAACAAAGCTCTTCGTCAGCGAAGAAGTAAGCAATTTCGCGAGCAGCAGATTCAACAGCATCAGAACCGTGAACAGCATTTTCGTCGATGCTATCAGCGTAGTCTGCACGTAAAGTGCCAGCTAGTGCTTCAGCAGGGTTAGTAGCACCCATGATTTCACGGTTTTTAAGAACAGCGTTTTCGCCTTCAAGAACTGTAACCATTACTGGACCAGATGTCATGAAAGATACTAAAGCACCGAAGAAAGGACGTTCGCTATGTTCAGCGTAGAAACCTTCAGCTTTCTCTTGTGAAAGGTGAACCATTTTAGCTGCAACGATTTTAAGGCCAGCAGATTCGAAACGGTTGTAGATAGCGCCAATGTGGTTTTTAGCAACTGCATCAGGTTTTACGATTGAAAAAGTACGTTCTAAAGCCATCTTTATGCTCCAATAATTTTAAGTAAAAGTGTGAATATTAACGGGCGCGAATTATACGCGTTTTAAGTGAAAAATCCTAATTTTATTAAAAACCAGTTTGGTTGCAGTTTAGTGATCTCGATCAAACGCAAATTATTGACCGCATTTATACTGCCGCGCTTATAAATTAATTAATCATACAACTGGCTTAAACCCAGTTCGCTGTATGGAGCGCACATGTTACCAGCTATCTCTTCAACGCCTTTTATTCCTGAATTACTATGCCCTGCAGGCAGTTTAAAAAACATGCGCTACGCCTTTGCTTATGGCGCAGATGCGGTTTATGCAGGGCAACCTCGCTATAGTTTGCGAGTGCGTAATAATGAGTTTGACTTAGATACTTTGCAAATAGGTATTGATGAAGCGCACGCGCAAAATAAAAAGTTTTATGTGGTGTCTAATATTGCGCCGCATAACGCGAAAGTTAAATCGTATTTACGTGATATAGAACCTGTTATTGCGATGCAGCCCGATGCGCTGATTATGTCAGACCCTGGTTTAATTATGCTTGTTCGTGAAAAATGGCCAACTATGTCAATTCACTTATCAGTTCAAGCAAATGCGGTAAATTATGCGAGTGTCCAATTTTGGGCAAAGCAGGGGATTGAACGGGTTATTTTATCAAGGGAGCTGTCGCTCGAAGAAATAACTGAAATACGCACACTCTGCCCAGACACCGAACTTGAAGTATTTGTGCACGGCGCACTGTGTATGGCTTATTCGGGGCGTTGTTTGCTCTCTGGTTATATAAACAAACGCGATCCAAACCAAGGCACGTGCACAAATGCCTGTCGCTGGGACTATGATGTAAAACCGGGGGTTGAAAACGAAACCGGCGAAATGGTACATAAAATTGATCCCAAACAGGTTATTCCTACTCTTGGTGAAGGTGCGCCAAGTAACGATGTATTCATGCTTGAAGAGCAAGGCCGCCCTGGTGAGTATATGCCAGCATTTGAGGATGAACATGGCACTTACATTATGAATTCAAAAGATTTACGCGCCGTGCAATATGTTGAAAAGCTAACAAAAGTGGGCGTACATAGTTTAAAAATAGAAGGGCGTACTAAATCATTTTATTATGTAGCGCGCACCGCGCAAGTGTATCGTAAAGCAATAGACGATGCGGTTTCGGGTAAACCATTTGATACTAACTTATTTAAAACACTTGAGAATTTAGCACATCGTGGTTATACCGAAGGATTTTTAAAACGCCATGCCCACCAAGATTATCAAAACTATGAATACGGTCACTCTGTATCAACTAAGCAGCAATTTGTGGGTGAAGTACTTGAACGCTGCGAAAATGGTTTAGTTGAAATAGACGTTAAAAATAAATTTTGCACAGGGCATTCACTCGAACTCATGACACCGCAAGGTAATATTACTTTTGAGCTTGAATACATGCAAAACAAAAAGGGCGAAAGTATTAGCGATGCTAAAGGCTCTGGTCACATTGTAAAAATACCATTAGATGATGCCATTAACTTAGAGCACGCCATTTTAATGCGTAACCTTGAGGATCACCAAGATACCCGTAATCCATTTAAGCAAGCTGTTTAGCTACAGCTTAATATAGTTTTTTTTCAAAAAACTCGGGATTATAAAAACCCCGAGTTTGCGACTTTATTTAAAATAATATTAATTATTTTTCAAGCTGCTTTAGCTTATCTCTTCGCTCTTTACGTTTTTGTTTTAATGTTTTGCTTGCATGTTTTTTAGGTTTTTCTTTACTCATTACAAATAACTCCAATTAAATATATAAAATTAATAAATAAAAATTGAAATAATTTACTCTATATTTCCTCCTTAATATTAATGGCTATTATTTCCCAAAGGTGGGATTCCCCAGCTTCTTTATATTCAATAATATGATTTATTTTATGCCCTAAAAGAGCGACCCCAAGAGGAGAGTGAAATGATACGTCACTAATAAAGTGCCTTCGTTGGTTTGGAGTCACTAAAGTTATACGGCGCTTAAAACCGGTGGTTATATTTTTAATAACCACCGTGCTATTAATTTGTACATGCGGATTGAATTTTGACCAAGGTCGCTGTGAATACTCGACTTCTTGTAGTAAATACGCAAGCTTCAGCGGTTGTAATAGTACCGCTGCGTCTGTGAAGTCATTTTTAGACAGGAAAGGTTTTTTACGCTCGAACAGAAAAGAAAGCACGGACTAATCCCCACAAAAACTAAATCGAATTTAAATATATAAAGGTACAGTGTAACTGCCGAGTGTAAGGGTTACACTCGGCTTAAATTCCGAAGGTGGTATTTGTTTTTAGCAGATATGTGATTAAAGTAAACATATTATCCTCTTTGTTTAAATCAATCATATTGAGTTTAAAAATAAAGTCAATTGAGTTTTAGGTTAAAAATATATTGGCGATAAAATGACAGTTTAAAACTGTTTTTTTTATGTTTTTATAAATTCGTTTTTTTCACTAAATTGTTGTTATTTCTGTGTGTTAGTTGCTCACTATTTGATTGAAGCTAAGCGACTAAATAGTTAAGTGCTATTTATGGGATCTATAGTGCCACTTATGCCTATTTATAATATTTATAGATTAAATATACTGGTGTTGTTGTTTATTAAAGTGTAATTGTGTGGCTAGTATTTTATTATGTGAAGCCTAAGCTGCTTATTTTATAGAGTAGAAGCTAGGTATCGGGTAACGCTCTTGTAGTGGCTACGTGCTTTACTGCTGAATCTTTATGTAATAGTTACTCCATTCAACAATGTTAAATAACCACTTTTTATTCGGGTTTATCAAAGTAAATTATAAAGGGTCTCACTTATATGTGGATAATTTTTGCATTACTCGCCACTGTTTTTTTTGGTGCGCGAGGAATAATGTACCAATGGACGTCACAAAAAAAGATTAATCGTAATCTATTATTATTCGGTGTTTTTTTTGTGGGATTTATAATTAGTGCGCTAGGTACTGTGGTGTTTGAGCACACATGGTACGGCTGGGCTGACATTACTGTTGGACTCGCTTTAGGTTTTGGATCCTTTGCGGCCAATGGGTTTTTGCACAAGGGGTTTTCGGTTGGAAAAGCATCTTTAATTAGTATTCTATCGGGATTAACGCCCTTATTTGTATTGATGTTTGCCTTTTTACTATGGCATGAAACCTTAACAACGATTCAATTAATTGGCTTTTTTATTATTTTTGGCGGCCTTTATATTATTCGCTACTCCAGCGATATCTCATTGAGTAACTTACAAGGCGCGCAATGGGGGTTACTGGCTGCACTATCCTTTGCATTTAATGATTTAATGGGCAAGCAATCAACACTTCTTGAGGCCGATACGTTTGCAACGCTAACGTCTATGTTTGGTTTTGGTAGCTTTCTTTTTGCTATTAGTTGGTTAGTAAAACGCAAAAAAATGCTAGCAGAGCAAGGCACTTCTCAAGGGCATTGGTCTGCCGGTAAAACATTTTCGTGCGGGTTACTTATTGGTTTAACGAATGTAGCTGGCATGGTTGCAATAATATCAGCCTTTGCAATTGGTAATACAGGGCTAGTTTCAGCGATTTCAGGTATGAATATTTTAATTATTTTATTGTATTCGCGTATCGTTCTAAAAGAGTCTTTTACACGCCAAGAAGTGATAGGATTAACAACTGCATTTTTAGGTGTAATTGTACTAAGGCTTAGTTTTTAACGGTCGAATTAGCTCAATTACTTTGCTGTGAAAAACCTACACTGCTACGTTTTAGTAAAGTGTTGCAGTGTATGCTCTATCAGTAATCGCACACGATAAGGGATTTGTTTTTTGTCGCGATAAAGCATAGAAAAAGGCTGCCCTTCGCTTTGCCAGCCAGGAAGAATACGTTTAAGCTTTCCGGCTTCAATAAGAGGCAATGCTATATATTCAGGAATGTAACTAATACCTACGCCAGACTCAACGGCTTGTTTCATCATTTGAATTTCATCAACTTCCAATCGAACATGTGTGTTTGGGTTGAAGCAATATTCCTCGTTCGTGTGCTGATTTTTTAATTGCCACGGAACTAACCCAACGCACGTAATTTTTGGGTGCTGCTCTAATTGTTTAGGATGAGTGATAGATTGATAATCATGATTTGGGTGAGCACACAACACATTATGAGTAAGCTTAAGCTCCCTAATAACCCAATTATCAATGACAGGGTTTCTTACTCTAAATGCTATATCAATCCCTTCTTTTTCAATATCAATAAGGTTATTTGAAAAGCGTAAATCTAATTGAATTTCGGGATACTGTAGTAAAAAATCACAAAAAATAGTACTTAAAAAATGTTTACCCATGTAAATGGGGGCAGAGATCCTAATTTTTCCTTTAGGTTGGTCTTTTTCATCACAAAGTGCTTGCTCAATACACTCTACTTCGTCAAACAACTTGCGATAGCGGTCGTAATATAACTCGCCAGTATGCGTAAGTGTCACCCGATGGGCATCTCGATTTAATAGCGTTAATTGAAGAGCTTGCTCTAATAAGCGTATTCTACGGCTTAAAGTTGATAGTGACATACCAAGGTCTGCTGATGCTTTTTTAAAGCTACCTAGTTTTACTATGGTGCAAAAGTAACGTAAATCATCGAGAGAATAATGAGCTGCCATCAGAACTACTTTATTGCTTAGGAGGTAGACAATATTAACAGCGGCGCTTTAAAATTTCATTAGAGATTAAGAGGGGAAAGGCTGAGGTTATGTAATTAAATTATATCTGTTATGAGTAATATAAAGAAGAATATTGCCTGGGATATTATTGATTAAGTTCAGCATTGCAAAGGCTAGCTGTGCATCGCTTTCGCCTAATAATAGATAATTAGTAACTGAAACCTTAAAAAAGCATAAAACATTACTGTATCTAAAATCGCTTTTTTATAGTGATAGTGGGTGCGGTAGTATCCATTAAGTTACGAGATAAGGGCTGTAACACCAATTGAATATAGTTTATGGCGATTATGTAATTGTTTAAATAGAAGGCGCAGTTAAAAGTATCAATTAACAGTGTCTCATTTTATCAACTCTCGTTTTTAATCCTAAATAAAATCGAAGAAAAGCCAACAGTGAGTAACATAACGGGTACGAGTATTATAAAAGACCATACGTAATTTCACTTCAAAAAGTCTCACCTAACTTCCATATCAATACTTTAAACGTATTGTGCAATATTTTAATGGGCATCAAATTTCAGCTTATTCGTAAATACCAACGAGCTAGTAAATCAGCGTGGGAAGATAACCCAAGGATATTGTTGTTTGTTGATAGGCATTTTTTGCAGTTTTTTGAAGGCAATTCTGATTTTCATGGCGATATTAAGAAGGTGTTGAAGTGGTTAGTTTTTTTACTTATTTACACTGGCCAAATTAATTATGCCGATATAAGGCTTAATACTTTGGTAACAATTGTGAAGAATCGAAAGTTACAATTTATGTAAAGGGATGGTTACAGTGGCATCGTTATCTCTTATTGATGGTTTTTTCATTTATTTAATATTGCTTACCTGTCTATGACCTAATAAATTAGGTACATCCAAGTGTTTTTATAAATAATATAAGTATTATAAATGATTTGTCTTACATAATTAATTTGCTTAATCTATTTGTTAAATCAATACAAAAGGATTGTTTATGCACTGATTTTGCCTTGTTTACTATTTTCACCCAAACTTTGATCTTCTATTCAAAAAAAGCATAAACTTTTATTCTAGGAAATAGGTACACACCTAAGTCCTAAATATTTACTAATTTATATTTATGCGAGGAATGTTATGAAAGTAAAAATCTTATCTGCAGTAATAGCAAGTACGCTGTTAATTGGTTGCGCTCTCCCTGTCGTTAAGGCTTCTCAATCGGCCATTAAAAGTATTGAAACAAATCGAACAGTTACTAAAGTTAGGACTGGAATGCTGAGCAGTGGCTCATCAATCATAACGACTAGTTATGAGGGGACAGTAGCTGCTTTTAATTTTAATGGACAAAAATTATGGGAAAATGAACTCTCGGGTTTTATGAACCATGATATTTGGGTTCAAGATATTAATGGTGATGGACTTGTAGAAGTATTTGCTGCGAATGCAGATGGTAATGTTTACTGTATTAATAGTGATGGTTCTTTAAAGTGGACGTTTGGACTTAATGAAGTTCCTATGAACTCTGTAACTGTAATCTCTGATGCAGATAACAAGTATGTTGTTGCAGGTGGCTATGATAAAAACTTGTATTATATATCTACTGATGGTGAATTATTAAAAACTATTGAATCAAAAACATACTCAGAAGAAGGTGTTTTTGGTGATGGCGTAAAACCTGAAGCGGGTACTCACACAGTGAATTTTGTACGCCCTATAAAATCTAGTGATGGTACTGAAAAGCTGGTTGTTCTAGGAACAAATAATAGCCTTCAAAGTTCTGGCCGCTTTTATATCTTTGAACCATTTGCTGACTTACCGAGCGAAAAAAGTAGAGTATTAATAAAAAAAGGCATAGGCGACCTGCGTACAGTCGATTTTGATAATGATGGTAATGATGAGCTAACTATAGGTAATAGCGCTCAGATAGGAGATGCCGCTATTTCAGTTATGGACTTAAGTGATCTTTCGCAAAAGAAAAGTCAAATAAATGATATAGCAAGACAAATCGACCGTTTTGGATACCGTGTCGCTCAAACTGAAGTCGTTATTAATGAAGGTATTTCGACGTACTTAACACTTTTTGGATCGAGAATACTTCTAACCCCAGAGTCATTTGATGTGAATGATTCGGAAATACTAGCCAGTAAGTATTCATATTATGATATCTGGAAAGACAAGGATTCAAATAAAATTTTACTTGCAAGTGCTCAAAGTGGAGGCAGCCAAGTACACATAATTGATACATCTAACCCAGATTGGAAGAATGCCTATAAAGAGCTAGAGCCGCAAGGCAAGCTGGCAGCTATACAGAACAATACTAGAACAATTGAAAGGCAACTATCATCTTTTCAAAAGCCGACTCGCGAACGTGAACCTTTACCCGTTTACTTTATTTCAGAGAGTCGTAATGATATCCCAGATACAATCGAAAGAAGTGAGTCTTTGTATGATTCACCTGTATTTTTAAATTACTCGACCTTACCAAATGTAGAGAACTGGGATAGAAGTGAAATACTTGCTGATAACCCGAAGTACCGTGATAAAAGAGATCGCCGTAAAAATTATACATTATCACCTGAGGAAATGTTTAATCAGCTTTCAGATGGTTATGAAAATAGCGATGGGATATCACAGTGGGCAGGTCATGGAAATGATCCGTACATGATTAGTTTAGCCACTATGAAAAGAATTATAAGTAGTGGAGAAGGCAAAAAGACAGTCAATATATACCCGGAGATCGAAGGGCATGGAGAGGCATTTAATAAAGTACTAAATCATCACTTTTATCCTTTAGCCAAATTTAGTAGTGAAAACAACGCTAATTTATTTATGCGAAATAAACATACATTTTGGCAGTCCACTATATATGCTCCGGAATGGTTGGAATTAAGATCTGGACGTTTAGCTGATGCTTTTGTTCCTGCAATGGAAGAAACAACAGATAAATCAATGGAAATAAGTGTGGCAGGGAGAATGGGTCTTTGGGCGGCTGGTTCTGTCGATGATTGGGGTGAGAGGTATGCGAGAGATAACCCTAGTTTTGACCGATTACGTCAACACTCTCATCAAATGGTTCCTAATCATGCGCTTAGACAAATAATCTATAAATTAGCGTCAGGTGCACGTTATATTAATAACTTCGGCTTTAATCAAGAATACATGAGTCTTGCTTGGGAGCTAATTGGTAAAGGAGCGCTTTATGTTCCTAAACGTGATGAGCTATTAAGTTTATCGCCAGTTCACATCAGTATGAAAGAGCCAGACCCTGTTTATAGAGAAACATCAAATAATGTGAAATGGACTACGTTTTATGATGAAGAGAAAGAATCTGTGCCATATGTATTTAGTCGCCTAAATGGCACGTGGCCAGGTGCAAAAACGTTGCCGTGGGATTATTCTAGTTATGCTGCTGATACGAAAGAAAGACGATTAGATTTTATACCAAAATTTCCTAAAGGATTAGTTTTAATCACACCGGTTCAGCAAGGTAAATTTAAAGATGAAGGTACAGTTAGAGGCGCATTGGCTGATAATATGCACCCTATCTATAAAAATATTATGAAGGAATATATTACTGACGGTAAAAGTTACTTCGATCCTAATGGGGAAAATGTAATGGCTGCTGATAGCATTCGATATAAACAAATTAGGGATAAGATTGAAGAAAAATCTAACCTTCTGCCAATGACTGTATCAGGAGAAACTGCATGGGTTGTTGCTCAGTCAGACAAAAAACACTTAAGGCTTACACTTGTTGATAGTGGATACTTAAATCCAGGTGATAAAATTGCTAAGGTGAAATTTAACTCAGTTACACCTGAAACGATAGTAGATATTCTATCAGGTGAAATATTCTCTCCGGATTCAAATGGAGTAGTTGAAATTCCAGTTTTAGCTGGTGCATTTAGATTTATTGATGTGAAAATTACTGAGGATATTAGAAACACCGAAAGTACGTCAATGTAAATACAGCGTTTAATATATGGCGCAGGATTAATATTTATTAGTCCTGCGCTATTTATTTGACATTTTATAAGTCTTGTAAAGTGTTGCTGATAATCAATTAAGTAAGCCGAAATACACTACATCCTCTAATACAAAAATGGTATTTGCCTCTAAAGTTAACTCAAATTTCTTTTCATTTCATAGCGTCTCTTAAGTCTGATGAGACACATGATAAAACCTCTAATTAGGTAGTCAAATTAACTTTGTTACTTCAGGAGCAGCATAAATTCCAAACATGCTTTACACTTTAGTTTGTCCATAGAGTCATTTTCTTTTTGTTGCCTACACCATTATAGATAAAGAGCGTGAGCAGCACGGGAAGCTTTGTTCTATTTTTACTTATTTATACTAGGTGTAGTTTGTAGTGGTCAATAAAATTTGGCCACAGTTTTAGAATCTTGATATCTAACCTCAGATTCATTTGGCGCTAAACCGGCATTATAATGATGCGGCCTAACGTTGTTGTAATATCCGTTGATATAATCACTAACGCTATATTTAGCATCTATAAAATTCCCATATCCAACCTTTGGCATCCATTCCGTTTTAAAGCTTCTAAAAAATCG
>NZ_JBEOOQ010000050.1:0-34996 GCF_040309305.1 Pseudoalteromonas sp. RB2-MNA-CIBAN-0110
TTTTTCACCCAAATTTGTATGCTTATTAGCATAACATTTCTTTCTTAATGGGTGGCCAAAATCACTGTACCACTACAGTTAGTAGAATAGCGCAGTAGTAGTGACTTAGTAATAGTGATTGGGCCCTACTGAGTTATAAGCCTCATACGCGACTCCATTGCTCCTAGATAGAACGAGCTTTAACCCTGAAAGTCCCTAGATTATTACATCAGGTTATGTAATAAAATACATTTATTAAAAGCCAAAAAAGCCACTCAAATTATGAGTGACTTTGATTTGACATACACACTTGTTTAAATCTTACGATTTAATTTTTTACCACCATACAGCGTATAACGTTGTTAGGATTATTACGACACCTAGAGCGGCTATGTTAAAGTTAGTCTCAGTTGCAAAGCTTATCTCTTTTAAATTTACGCTTCCGTTAGTGCCTTTATCTTTTATTAACAAAGAGACAATTACACAGATAACTAGGCATAATAAAAAGACAATTCCAACGCGATCCATAAAAGGGAGTTCAGGGTATGCGAATTTTAAAATCAGGGAAAATAATGCGGAGCCAACACCTGCAGCTAACGCGCCAGCTGAGCTCGCTTTTGACCAAAACATTCCCATTAAAAATATTACAACAATACCCGGAGTGAAAAACCCTGTAAATTCTTGTATATATTGAAAGGCTTGATCAAATTTACCTAATAGCGGCTCTGCCACTATTAAAGCAATAATTAATGAAACCAAAGCGGTTAATCGACCTACTTTCACATAGTGTTTTTGAGTTTTTCCCGGCTGAAGTTTTGAATAAATATCCATCGTGAAGATAGTCGATATACTATTTGTCATCGATGCTAAAGATGAAACGACAGCGGCGACTAGAGCAGCAAAAACAAGTCCTTTAATACCCGATGGCATTAATTCCATCATTGATGGGTAGGCTTGATCTGGTGAACTTAACTGTGGGTGTAACACAACTGCGGCAATCCCTGGTAGTACAACTATTATTGGCATTAGTAGTTTTAGATATGCGGCAAATGCAATGCCTTTTTGGGCTTCCTTAATACTTTTTGCTGCTAAAGCTCTTTGAATAATATATTGATTAAACCCCCAGTAACTAAGGTTCATTATCCACATGCCACCAACTAAAACAGAGATACCAGGTAAACTCATATAATTACTGTTATCTGGGCTTAAAATCATATCAAAGTGATTAGGTAGCTGCTCAGTTAAAATACCGAACCCTGCAAGCACACCTTGCCCGCTAGATACTTCATCTAATGCCAAATAAACTAAGAATAGGCCACCGAATACCAAAAGGACTACCTGTAATATATCGGTGTAAGCAACTGCTTTTAGGCCTCCATATAAAGAGTATGCTACTGAGAATAGCGCTAAAAAAATCATGCCGTACATCCAATCAACACCTGCAACTGTTTCTATTGCAAGCCCGCCTAACCATAACACAGCCGTTAAATTAACAAACACATACACGGCAAGCCAAAAAAGAGCTAAAACAGTTTTAACTTTACTGTCGAAGCGCTGTTCAAGATATTGGGGCATAGTAAAAATTTTATTTTCTAAAAAAATAGGCAGCATATACTTGCCTACAATTAATAGTGTTATTGCAGCCATCCATTCATACGATGCGATAGCCATACCTATTGCAAAACCAGAGCCTGACATTCCAATAATCTGTTCTGCAGATATATTTGATGCAATTAATGATGCACCAATTGCCCACCAAGGAAGGGACTTAGAGGCTAAAAAATAATCTTCAGTGTTTTTTTGTTTCTGCTTGCTTTCTCTTGATATCCATAACGCGAGTATTAGTAGTCCTAATACATAAGCTACAAACACACTAGAATCGAGTATGTCTAATTTCATTAACTTTCCTCATAATTTGTATTTTAAAATATAAAAACGATTAGGATAGCGTTATCCTTTTTGTTTTGGAGTTTGCCTTTTATATTTTTAAGTAAATACAATGTTTTAGTAATTAGATTATTTATATCGCTGATTTTTATAAGTATAGTAACAAGATTAAAAGAGATATCCGTAAGCGAAGTAGGGGTGGATTTCAGCTAGTAAACTGTTTTATATCATGAAATAACTAATTAAATTAGTTTGAATAAGCGTAAGTTGACTACTTTTAAATAGCCGAGATTAACTACCTATAGTCAACCTCGGCATGTTTAAAATTTATTACTTACGAGCTTTAATTTTATCTATCTTAGCTTGTAGTGAAAATACTAATTTTGGGTATTTATCTGCCACATTGTGTTGCTCATTTCTGTCTTTTGATAAATCAAATAACTGTGACTTAGTTTTTAAACCATTTTCAATTGCGGTTTTATTTGCAAGCCAGTCGGGAGTAGTCCCATTAAATGGCGCTATGTATTTCCAATTTCCACTGCGAATTGCCAAAGTAAATGACTCTTCAAGCATTTCTGTACGTCCGCTCTCTTTAGCATCTAAAAAAGCTGGCAACATATTTTCACTATCAATCGCTTCGCTTTCATCTAGCTTAACACCGGCTAATTCAGCGAGTGATTTATAAATATCTATATGGCTAACTAATGCATTACTATCCCCGTTGTTTTTAATTCCTTTAGGGTAAGTAATAATCATAGGTACACGTGTTCCGGCTTCATATGCACTATATTTTCCACCTCTATAACCTGCCGCTGGGTCATGATCTCCTCGTAGCTCTTCGGCTTGGTCTGCATAGCCATCATCCATTACAGGGCCGTTATCACTAGAAAATATAATAAGCGTGTTATCATATAAATCTTGTTTTTTTAACTCATCAATAATCTGTCCTGACATCCAATCCATTTGCAATATTGCATCACCCCTTGGCCCCATTCCTGATTTATTGGCAAACATCTTATTTGGAACTCTAGGTACGTGAATATCACTGAATGGAAAAAACAGCATAAACGATTCACCTTTATTATCATTAATAAAATCAATAGCTTTTTTAGTGAAAATGTGAGGAAACTCTTCATCTTTCCACTCAGCAGACTTTCCGCCAGCCATCCAACCAATGCGACTAACACCATCAACAATGGTATTGCTATGTTGAAGATCTGCTGACATTTTAAGTAGCTCAGGATGCTCTGTACCGACAGGGCGGTTCCCTATACGCTTTTCATAGGAAATCGTTATTGGGTCATTCGGGTCTAGATTAACTACGTGATGATTTTCTAAAAATACAGTGGGTACTCGATCTGCAGTCGCAGGGATTAAAAAGCTATAATCAAATCCTAGCTCTATCGGCCCTGGCTTTACAGCTTTATTCCAGTCGACAAAACCATCGCCTAGTCCCAAGTGCCATTTACCAACGACACCCGTTTTATAGCCTGCTTTTTGCAACATTTTAGGCAGAGTAGGCTTGTTATGATCAATGATAAGCGGTGCGTCGCCCGGTAAAATTGCAGCATTATTACGAAAAGCATACTGGCCAGTTAACATTGAATAACGCGACGGTGTACAGGTTGCGGCAGAACTGTGTGCATCGGTAAAGCGAATCCCCTCAGCTGCTAATGCATCAATATTAGGGGTTTGAGCTTGCTTCATTCCGTAACTACTTAAATCCCCATAACCAAGGTCGTCTACATAAAATATTACAATATTCGGCTTATCATTAAGTGAGCTCACTTTATTTTTGTTTTCTTTTAGCTCTATACTATTATCTGTCAGTTCTGCGTGAGCACTTGTTGCCAAGGATAAAGTCAATACAGTAAAAAAGTATAAGTAATTAATTTTAAAGTTCATAAATACCTTCAATTTGATATAAATGGGCAGAAACTCCTACCCATTTAGAAAAGTGATATATTTCTATATATTTGTAATTAGAATGAAGCTCTAATACCTATTCTATATTGGCGACCAGTTCGATATTCTGAAATCGTCCGACTAGTATCAACTGAGTTATTAAGGGCATTACCTTCGTCATACACTTCGCCATCAATTATATAATTCCTACTTGTTAGAAAAGTTCTGTTTGTTTCGTCTGTGAGGTTAAGCGCCTGGAAGCTAAGGGTAAAATGATCATTAATTTTATAAGTTGAGCTAAAATCCAACTTACTTGTTGAATCTAACCACGCAACACCTTGGCCAAATGCAAAGTTATCGTTTACAAGTTGTACAGAACTATAACGATGTGCAAGGCGCAGCATTAAATCGTCTTTCTCCCAAAAAACAGTTGTATTAGCTGAATGTTTTGGCGTGTAAGCTTGAGGTAAAGGTGTTATTGAAACACCCGAAACGGCACTAACTTCAATGTCTTTCTCTGACTCTGCGTATGTATAATTTACGCTTAAGCCTAGGCCTGATAATGCACCAGGTAGAAAATCATAGTTTTGTGTATAGTTTACTTCAATGCCTTGAGTTGTCGCCCCTTTACCATTTCTCACGGTTGCTAATTTTACAGTGTGACAATTAGCTGTTAATGAGTCTTGCAATTCAATGTGAGCAACTCTATCAGGCATACAAGTATTACCGCTTTCATCTAAAGGTGTGCCTGGTGTTTCTTCATATTGATTAAGTTGAGCATTTTGCGTATCAGGAATAGGATTACCGTCGGCATCCTCTTTTAATGTTGGCTCTACGAGTACATCATAGATTGAGTCGACTGACGACAAGTCGTAGTCTGTTCGGATATCCTTCCAAATATAGGTTTCGGTTATATTCTCTTCAAAATTTGTCATGTCCTTGTGAAAAAATGCAACAGAAACTAAACCAGAGTTGTTAAAGTACCATTCAAAAGAAAGATCTAAGTTAGTAGATTCTAGAGGTTTTAGAGCTACATTATTCGCTTTGCCTATTCCCCAAGCACTAACGTATTTTTCATCAATGTTAGCCCCTGGCGTAGTCGAGTCGAAAGTAGGACGAGACATTGTTTTTGAAACTGAGAAACGACCGATGAAGTCGTCACTAAATTTATAATTTAGATTTAAACTAGGAAGAAAAATATCGTTGCTAGCCGAGCCTTTTGCGCGTTTAGAGCGAAGACCTGCTTTGAAACCTAGAGGTTGGCCTGTTACAGGGTCAATAAACTCATCGATAGTCGAGCGGTCAAGCCATGCTGCTAAATCAGGATTTTCCGTTGAGCGTCCATCTAATGATGATACGCCATTATTAAGTACGTGTTGAACGCTACCATCGTCGTTGTAGACTACTTGTAAAATATAGTTAGGGTTGCTTGAATTTAAAGCCGATGGTGCTAGATAAGTATCACCATCACGATTAACAAAATCAGGGAAAGTAGATGGATCATTCATGTCATAGTTATACATAAGCTGCCATGCTGCACAAGAGCCTGAAGCTGGAAGGTTTGATGGTGTTTGAGTTACATCATCATTAGGGTACTGAGGTTCAAAATCACATACAGGCAAATTACCATTAGCTAGCCCACGGTTATAGATTAAATCGTAGAAGTCGTAAAGAATCGGCGTTTTTTGGAACTGAACTTTATTAAACGCCTCTGCGTTGGTTTCTGTCTTTACGTAGCGAAGACCAAGGTTACCGGTTAGACGTCCATCAAAGTATTCAAAATTAATTTTGCCATAAAGTGCATTTACTTCTTGCTCAATAATTCTTGATGCAGATTCATCAGGTTGTGGCTTTACATCTAAACCCGACTCACTATCGGTTGCTAAAGCAAGCGCTTTGAATGGGTCTACTATTCCCCATCCATCTAAAAAGTGGACTTGATTAGGATCTGCAATACCATCCATAAAGTTATTTACAGGAAAATCATTGGATACTAATAGATCGGCCATCGTTATATCTGTTAGGCCTCCGATACTTAGCTCGTCTCCATTAGCGTCAACTACTACCGAGTTGTTTAGAATTTTAGTTGTAAGGGAGTAAACATCTTTAACTCTCTTTGAATACTTTCCTCCAAACTCAACCTTAGTAACGCCCAAATAATCTACATTCCAGTCAAAATCTAAGAATAGAGACTTATTGGTATCTGAATTATGATCCTCATCATTAGATACATTCCCTACTCGAAAGTTTTGAATGTCGAGTGGATTTGTTCTTCCTGGTGCTAAACCAAAAGATGGGTCGGTGATGCCATCAGGAAATTGGATAAAGCCTTTATTAGCGATAATTTGACAGCTACCACTTGAGCAATCGTAACCTTGCGGCTGTAAAGTTACTTCATTTGGATCATTTGATGTTATTGGTAATTTATTTGTCTTAGATTTACCTGCTAACATAACTCTAGCGTTAGGGAGCGAGTCTTGGCTTGTTTTAGAATAACCAGCTATTAGTTTACCAGAAAAGTTATCTGTAAAATGATGGTCTATGCTAAGTGTTCCGATATTGTTCTTAATTTCAGAGCCACCTTTAAGGCGAAATACTCGACCGCGATTTGAACGATCAAGGCGCTTAACCAATGTATGATTCTCATTGTTTATGGTCCACCAATCCTCTTGAGGATCACTATTTTTATTTTTTAAGTTTGATAAAATTTGCAGATCATATTGATGATTATCTAATATAACCTCCTGATTAGAATGGGTAAGATCTAATTGGATGTCGGTATCAGCAGTTGGTTGATACTGTAACCCTAAGGTTATAGATTGCCTATCTTGTTTATCTAAATTTAAACCGTAACTTTGTGAACTTTGAGATAAAAACTCACTTTCTTCTGTAATAATTTGTCCTGTCGAAAAATCTCTAGCTTTACCTGCTTTAGCACTATGAATCTCATCATCCCAACTAGCACTATACTCATCTCTTCGAGTATTTTGAGTTTCATCAGCGAAAGTGAAAATAACACCTAGTGAGTCATCAAGGTATTTATCTGAAAAAGAAGCGGAGACTTTTCGGTTTGCATCTTCAGAGTAATCGTTATAACGACCTTGAAGTTCTATACTGCGTATCGGCTTTTTTAAAGATAATGGTTTAATGGTTTTCAATACAACGTTTGCACCCAGAGAGCCTTCATCTTGGTCTGCTGATGCTGTCTTTTGCACTTCAATAGACGATAGAATATCAGAGGAAAATGAACTTAAATCAACACCTTGCTCTGCTGATGCATTAGAACCTGATCCTGAAAGCCCGCTTGTTAGGGTAACTCCGTTCATTGAAATATTATTTAAATTAGAATTAGCACCACGGACCGATATTTTAGTACCTTCACCATTAGACTCCTGAACTGTAACCCCTGTAACACGAGAGAGAGCATCTGCAATATTTTGGTCTGTTGACTTACCAACATCCTCAGCATGGATTGAATCTGTAACACCTTCAGAGAATCTTTTATTATTCATTGCTCGCTGCAAGCTGCCTCTAAATCCAGTTACAGTGATAACCTCAACGTCAGATTCTTTTTTATCGACTTTCTTTTTTTCATCGGTGTTTTCTTCAGCTACAGAGATACCTGAAACAAAGGTGCAGATTAGTGCCGCTGATATGGCATTTAATTTAAAGTGACTTTTCATCTTAGTTACCCATTAACCATTATTGTATTGTGTGTGATCGCCTTACCTTATCGATTGAACATCAACCAAATCGAAAGGGGGTTGCGTTGTCCTTACTTGGGTCCTAATCGTAACGTACAAGCTTAAGCTTTTCCAATAGTATTTAACAATTGTGGTCAATAAATAACAACTAATACACAATAACAGTTGTTTAATGGTGGTTTTAGAGGTGTTTATAAGTGTTTTTGTTAATGGCTTGTTTTGGGTGGTTTGGGGATAGCGTTACCATTTTTGTTGATTTGTTTTATTAATGTATTAATATGAAGCCTAAAAATTAATCTCCTTGATTTTTAGCTAGGATTTTAATATTTCTATTTAAAAGCTGTTACTGGTTATTTCACACATATAATTTGAGGTTATTCGAATGTTACCAAATAAACTTTTAGTATTGGGGTTATTTAGTATTGGGATTTTCAACACTTTTTATTCGGATGCCTATGCAAAAGAGGCGCAAAATAGTGCGGGAAAACCAAATATTGTTTTGTTTTATGTTGATGACCTTGGGTGGGGAGATTTAAGTAGTTATGGTGCTACTGAGGTCAACACTCCAAACATCGATGCGTTAGCGAAAAATGGTATTAGATTCACTGATGCGCATAGCTCTGCAGCAACATGCTCTCCATCAAGATATTCATTACTGACCGGTGAGCATGCTTTTAGAAAAAACATTCGCATACTTAAAGGTGATGCCCCGCTAGTTATTTCTGAAGTACAAAAAACATTACCAAAAATGCTGCAAACAGCAGGGTATCGAACAGGTATTGTTGGTAAATGGCATTTAGGCCTCGGTGATGGCAATACGCCAGTAAATTGGAATGAAAAAGTTAAGCCTGGTCCACTAGAAGTTGGATTTGACTATAGTTTTCTGATTCCAGCGACAGGAGATAGGGTCCCTTCTGTTTTTCTTGAAAATCATGATGTTGTGAATTTAGAAAAATCAGATCCATTGTTTGTGAATTATCAAAAAAAAATAGGTACGCGACCTACAGGCTATGAAAACCCAGAGCTATTAAAGCAAGGAGCCGATGAGCAGCACAACAAAAGTATTATTAATGGTGTAAGTCGTATTGGCTGGATGCAAGGGGGAAAGTCTGCACAGTGGCGCGATGAAGAATTTAATACAGTCTTATCAGATAAAGCAAAGCAATTCATTTCAAAATCAAGTCAACAGCCATTTTTTTTACTTTTCTCGTTTCATGATATTCATGTGCCTCGCTTACCCAATAAAATGTTTAGAGGTAAAACGAATATGGGTGTGAGGGGGGACTCAATCGTACAAATGGATTGGACCACAGGCCAAGTGGTGGAAAAACTCAGGGAGTTAAATTTACTAGATAATACTTTGATTATTTTTACTAGCGATAATGGTGCTGTTTTAACAGATGGTTATGATGACGAGGCATTAAAGCGCATTGGAACCCATAAGCAAAATGGCCCATACCGTGGTGGTAAGTACAGTATTTACGAAGCTGGAACGCGTATTCCATTTATTGTTCACCATCCTAACAGAGTTAAACCGGGGGTGAGTAATTCTCTATTTAGCCAAATTGATTTATACGCATCAATAGCTGAATTATTAGGAGTACCTCTTGAGGAAACAGAGGCGATTGATAGCCAAAATCAATTATTACCACTTTTTGATGCAAGTAAATTGGCTCGTACAACCTTAGTGCAAGAAACCCCACATGCAAAAGGTTTAAGAGAGAACAGTTGGAAGTACATTAGGCCTGCAAAAAAAATTGCAAGCTGGGTTAAAACAAAAAAAAATATAGACCCAGGTACCTCAAAAGCGCCTCAATTATTTGATCTTGATACCGACCCATCTGAACTACACAATCTTGCGGCTAAACACCCAGATAAAGTTAAGTTACTGGAACAAAAGCTTCAAGATATTGAACTTCAATCTATCCGTTTAAAGAGTC
Source organism: Pseudoalteromonas sp. RB2-MNA-CIBAN-0110 (assembly GCF_040309305.1). NCBI lineage: Bacteria > Pseudomonadati > Pseudomonadota > Gammaproteobacteria > Alteromonadales > Pseudoalteromonadaceae > Pseudoalteromonas > Pseudoalteromonas sp. RB2-MNA-CIBAN-0110. The sequence continues at coordinate 9,416 of NZ_JBEOOQ010000050.1, forward strand.
TAAAATGAAATCTTATAAATATGCAGTTACGGCATTAGTATTGATTTGCGCTGCTATTATTAACAAAGCAGACGCACAGCATGTTGGTGATAGTAATAAACCAAATATAATTTGGTTGGTACTGGAGGATATTTCTTTAGATCTATCTGTATATGGTACTCCAGAAGTTAAAACACCTAACCTAGATAGGCTTGCAAACGAGGGGATTCGTTATAATCACGCATACGCCACTGCGGCAGTTTGTTCTACCGCACGTTCTGCTTTTTTTACTGGTATGCATGCAACAAGCATAGGTGCGCAAAACCATAGAAGTCATTTAGATGATGGTTATTATTTACCAGAAAATATTAAAATGACTTCACAATTTATGCGTGAAGTTGGTTATGTAAACTTATTAATGGGCCCTAAACAAAAAACGGATTTTAACTTTTCTACCACTATAAATGCTTTTGATGCGCAAGATGGCGAAGTTAAATACTCTGGAGGCGCTTATACGCATGCCCCTACCGATCTTAAGCTTTTAGAGCGCCCCGCATGGCAGACTTATATAAAAGAGTATTCCGGGCAGCCATTTTTTGCACAAATTAATTATAGCGAAACCCACCGTACTTTTATTGCAGATAAAAACAATCCTATCGATCCCTCAAAAGTTAAAATTCCGAGTTATTACCCTGATCATGATATTACGCGCCGAGATTGGGCACTTTACTTAGAAACAATACAAACTGTAGATCAAAAGGTCGGTAATTTATTTTCTGAGCTTGAAAAAGCCGGTGTAATAGACAATACAATTGTCTTTATTTTTGGAGATCATGGGCGTGCAATGCTGCGTGATAAACAGTGGTTATACGATGGTGGGTTAAGAGTGCCTCTTATTGTTTGGGGTAAAGGTATTGAGTCTAATCAAGTTAATAATGAGCTAGTTAGCTTAATTGATGTTATGCCTACAACGCTTGATTTGGTGGGCTTAAAGGTTCCTGACTACGTAGAAGGGCATATATTTTTAGGAAAAAACAAACAAAAAAGAGATTATATTTATGCTCATAAAGATAGAACCGACGAGACAGATGACAGAGTACGGGCTGTGCGAGATCTTCGTTTTAAGTATATTAAAAACTTTTATCCCGAAAAACCATATAACGACTTCAATGCCTACAAGCATCTACAATATCCTGTATTGGCGCTTATGGAATCAATGCATGCTAAAAAGCTATTAACTCACGAACAAGCATTATTTTTTGCACCCAATAGACCTCCAGAGGAGCTCTACGATACAATTAATGACGCTGATGAAGTGCATAATTTAGCACTAAATAAAGATTATGCTGAGCAACTACTTGTAATGCGCAGTGAGCTTGAACGCTGGCAGAAAGAAACTAATGATCAAGGGATGATTGATGAAACGCCAGAAGTGAAAGCATATTGGGATAATTTTTTTAAAAAGCATTACCTTACCCAAATGAAAATAAGAGGCTTATCGGAAGATATTACTCCTGATGACTACTTAATTTATTGGGATGAATTTTTAACTGCTCATGGCAAGTAGATAAACTACTTTTATAAATTTAATCACATAAATGAATGAGTTTATAAGCATCTTTTTAAGTGGCTCCTAAAGCGAGCCACAGCCTAACCTTAGTTCTTTTAATGGGCTACTTATTGGCAGCGTGCTACTTTCAGCTGTTTAGCACTGCATAATATATGTGTAGTTTAGAGCCCATCATCGTTTTTTAAAGTAGAGCCCATAATGATAAATATAAAAAACAGCCTTTTTGTTGTTCTTTTTTTATGCAGCTGTTTTTCAGCGGTTGCAAATGATGAGTGCCAGTCTTGCCATCAACAACAAACCTACGATTGGAAGCAGTCAGACCATGCAAGTTCAATGGCTTTAGCCAATAAAGATACCGTGCTTGGTGATTTTAGTAATATAACCGCGACCCACTTTTCTCAAAAAGCCGTGTTTTATAAAGAAAAAGAGGCCTTTTTAATTGATTTGACCGAGCAAGGTACAAAAAAAACGTACACCGTAAGTTATGTATTTGGCTTTGACCCACTGCAACAGTATTTAATTGAAGTTGAAAAAGGCAAATACCAAGTATTTCCCTTTGCATGGGATAGTCGCGCTAAATCACTAGGCGGAAAGCGTTGGTATGCCAACTACGCTAACGAAGATGTAAAACCCAGCGACCGTCTCCATTGGCTGCAACCTCTGCAAAACTGGAACGGCATGTGCGCCGATTGCCATTCAGATAATTTAAAGCGTAATTACACTACTGAAAAAGAAAGCTTTGATACGCACTTCTCGAATATAAATGTGGGCTGTAAATCGTGCCACAGCGATATAACGGATGAACATAAAACTAAAAAAATAATAAAGACAGCTCAAACAAGCCCTACCAATATGTCGCAGTGGAAAATAATTGGCGATAATAAAATTGCTACTTGGCAAGGTGAGCCGCGCGATAACAGCTTTATGCAAGGCTGTTATGCGTGTCATTCGCTTCGAAGCCCATTAACCGATGGCTTTGATAACAGCCAAGCGTTTTTAGACCAATTTAGTCCTTCATTTTTAGAACCAAATTTGTATCACGCCGATGGCCAAATTAAAGAAGAAGTGTATGTGTTTGGCTCTTTTGCACAAAGTAAAATGTACAAAGCCGGAGTTAACTGTGTTGACTGCCACGATAAACACACCATGAAAGTTAAAACAAAAACAAATGGGCTGTGCTTACAGTGCCACAGTGCCAGCGAATATAACAAACCCGAGCATCATCGCCATAAAGAACAATCAACCGGCGCACAATGTGTTAGCTGCCACATGCCAACCAACAGATACATGGGCGTTGATGACAGGCGCGACCACAGCTTTAAAATTCCGCGCCCTGACATATCAATAAAATACGATACACCCAATGCGTGTGTGCAATGCCACGACGGTCAAACAAACGAATGGGCAGCAAGCACGCTTGAAAAATGGCATGGTAAAGCACCGGCATTAAGTGCAAGCGAGCACAGTATGCTTGAACTGCGCTCATTAAAAGCGATATCGCAAAATGCACATATGAGCTTAATTAATGACTTTTCGTTAAATGAAATAGACCGCGCCAGTGCAATTGCCTATTTAGGTAATTCGGGCGCTGAGCTAAACGATGCCACAGTAAAAAGTTGGGTTAACTCGTCGCTTCCGCTTATTCGCTTAGCGATTGCTAAAATGGGCTTTTTACTCCCCGAAGCAGAGCGCTTAAAAAGCTATAAGCAACTATTAACCGACAAATTAAAGTCGGTGCGTGTTGCTGCTGCGCAAAACCTAAGCCAAACAACAGCGCAGTTAAATGGGCTTAATCAATCAATCATAGAGCTTGCACACGCCAATACTGTCAATACATGGCGCGGTGAAGGTAACATCAATCAAAGTATGCTCGCGCTTAATAAACAAGACATAAACGGTGCTATAACGTCGTTACAAAAAGGCATTAGCGTTGACCCTTACTTTGATGCAAGTTATGTAAATTTAGCCGATATTTATTATCGCCTTGGTCAAACAGCAAAAATGCAAAGCACGTTAAATAGTGGTTTAAAAGCAGTACCTACCTCTGCGCCGCTACATTATGCAAACGGTATGGCGCTTATTAGAAGCGGTAACAAACCCGCTGCAGTTGATTCATTTAAACACGCAATGACACTTGAGAGTAATAACGTGCAATACGCTTATTTGTACTTTTTAGCGCTAGATAGCATTGGCTCAACAGCGCAGGCCGTGAGTGAATTAAAACTCAAAATGGGCGCTTATAATAATGCGCAGCAGCTTAAAAACTTAGGAATGGGCTTTGCTCAAAAAATAAAAGATAGAAATACTTATAACTACTTCAGTCTATTGAAATAAGACTTGAACCTTAAGTTATAAACGCTACACACGGATTTAATACGCCTATAGAGTTAATCGACCAGTACAAAGGTCGGTTAACTCTATAGAGATTTATAATAGTGGTTTGATATAATTAAAATTAAAAGCCACATTACATTTATAAATTTAAGGCGTCGGGCTATGTTTTTCCGCTAATTGGTGCTTTATTTTTTCAAATGCTTCTTCATCAAGACTGTATTTACTAATAAAAAAATAACCTACAACAGCCGAAATAATTGTACCCGCAACCAAAATAACTCTCATCAATAAAAGAGAGGTAGGTGATTGATTGATTCCAAGTAAGGCGTCAAAACCGATTAAATTTAATGTTAACCCTGAGCCTATCATGGCAATGGTACTTGCAATTGCAATAATCCAGTATTGCAAAGAGGCAAACAAACCTTCTCTACGAACTTTGTTTGCAACTTCATCAGCATCTATTTGATCTGCAATCATTGAAGATACAATGACACCAATGCTGGCCCAAATTGAGCAACATAAAATAGCATCTAAAACCAACCACCAATCATTACCAGGTTGGTATATAAACCACTTAGCAAAGCCGCCGATAATAGTTACTCTATAAGACCACTTTAAGGTATTTACTTTACCTATACGTGTAGAAAGGGATGTCAGCACGTAAATTGCAGCAATACCTGCAATTGCGTATGAGCTCGAAAGTATGCCTTTAGATGTAGCGCCAGCCAGAATATTGCCGTCATTCATGTAGTAGACTAATACGTAGTAATCCATGCTTGCTGCAAAGCTTCCAACTGTAAGTTGTACAGCAATTAAAATGAGCAAAATCTTCATGTTTTTATTTTTTATAATTGCGTTTAAGCTTGAAAGTAAAGGGAGATTTTTATTAACTTCAGTCTTTTTGTAATCACGCTCTTTTAGAAATAGAGCCGGTAGCATACCAAAGCAACCCAAACATACTATAGCAACACCCCAACCCACATATTGCATGCCCAACACAACCCCACCAAAAATACTTAGCTTTGCTAAAGGGAATATCCAATGATAGGTAATACCCCCTAATTTTAAAAAGTAAGTAACAAAGGCCATAACTTTTGTTCGTTCGTGATAGTTGTTAGATGCCTCGTAGGCCAAGCACTTCATTGGTAATGTCCAACACGCATTAAAGGCATAAAATAAAAGCGCCATGAATGAAAAATAATATAGCTGGTATGTTTGCGCCCAATGAATAGGTACCATCCAAATAAACCCAAAAACGATACATGAAAGCCAAGGGAATACGAATAAAAAAGGTCTTCTTCTACCGTAGGGGGTTTGTAATTTATCTGACCAATAACCAACTAGTGGGGAAATGAAACTAGCTACGAAAACAGGAGCTTTTATAGCCAAGGCTAAGAAAAAAGGATCTACACCGAGTGTCATTTGGTAATAAGGAATAGCTAAAATACCGATACCTTGATGAGAGAAAAATATTCCAAGAAAGCCGATACCGAGCAATATTTTTTGTTTAAGCATCACGTCTTTATTATTTAATTGGATCATGGTTTCTCACTAATGCTTAACCACCTTATTTTTATGGTTATAATCAGGCGATATGTAGATTTTTCATTTGAAAAGAGCAAAATTATGGGATAACGTTAGCACAAATTAATTATCTTAACTATTCTTGGAGAACTTAAACTCAATGGTCACTATAAAGGATGTTGCCCGCGTAGCGGATGTATCACCTTCAACGGTTTCTCGTGTAGTGCGAGGAGAAGGGAAGGTAGGTAAAAAATGTCGAGCTAAAGTTCAAAAAGTAATTGATGAAATGGGTTATAGACCCAACACCAATGCAAGAGCATTAGTGAGTAGAAGATCTGAGCTAGTTGGTATTGTTACTCCAGCACTTCACAAGCCTTTTTTTGGCTCTATTGCTTTTGGTGCAGAGACCGCAGCACGCCAAAAGTCATTTCAAGTAATGATGCGTAATTCACATAACGATCCTGAGCACGAAATAGATGCCATAAACTCATTTCGAGAGCACGGTTGCGAAAATATTATTTTGCACAGTAAGTCTGGCTCTGTTGATGATTTAAAAGATCTCGCTGAAAAAATTCCAGGTTTAGTTTTTATTAACCGCTTTATACCTGAATTAGCGTCAAGATGTGTTTGGCTTGATAATGTATCAGGTGGGCGAATGACGGCTGATTATTTATACAGCCAAGGCCATAGAGATATCGCTTTAGTCAGTTTAAATCTCAACAACGATCAAGAAGAACGTATTCGAGGTGTTCGTCAATTTTTTCAATCAAAAGGGATCCCAATCCCTGAAGAAAATATTGTTGAACACAGTCCTGTAAAAGACGTTGTTTCGAATATTGAAGAATATTGTGTGTATGCTGTTAAAGAGTTATACAAAAGAAACGCAAATTTCACAGCGATTGTTGCTTACAATGATGAAATGGCGGTATGCCTCATGAACGCGCTATTTGATATAGGCAAAAGAGTACCTGAAGACGTATCTGTTATGGGGTTTGATGATCTTGATATAGCACATAAATGTCGCCCAGCACTGACGACCATTCGTTACCCTATTATTGAAATGTCTGAGTATGCTACAAAGCTGTCACTACAAATGACTTTAGAAAAAGAAGATATAGTTCAAAGAACGCATTTATTTATGCCTACTTTAGTTGTGCGCAAATCAGTTAAAAAAATAGATTTGTAGGTTATCAGCTCCTATATTTAACTTGTTTTAATTACCTCCTCTTAGGATAACGATCCCCCCTGCTGTTTATCCTGATTAACTCCCAATGTAATTTATTGTAAAGAACGAGGAACATAACTATTTATTTTACGATGAATATCAGTTGTTTATGTTTTTTTATATGATTTTTAAGTTTATATAAAGTTAATGCGATATTGACATACCGTTCAATTAAGTTTAATTTTTAAGGATAACGTTATCCCTAGTTAATAAGTCATACAGGAATAGTATTTTGAACTTCAATTTTGTAAATAAATATAAGCCATTAAAAGTACTAATTATGCTAATAAGCATGATTAGTGCTAATTCTTGGGCAAATAATGAGAGAGAAAGTTTTAATGATGGTTGGTTATTTGCCAAAGGTGAGCACGTTGGTGCAGATAAAAGCAAATTTGAAGATTCAAAATGGCGAACGTTAAACTTGCCTCACGACTGGGCAATTGAAGGACCATTTGATAAAACTTACAGTGCTAGAAATGGTGGTTTACCGGTATTTGGAACAGCGTGGTATCGAAAGCATTTTACTTTAGCAAAATCGACCCTTGGGAAATCAGTTTCTATCACCTTCGATGGTGCAATGTCGAACACTGAAATTTTTGTTAATGGAAATAAGGTTATCAGTCGTCCATTTGGGTATATTGCGTTTGAATTTGATATTACACCTTATCTAAACAACCCAGGCGATGAAAATGTGATTTCAGTAAAGTTATCTCCTGAAAATTTTTCAGCTCGTTGGTACTCAGGAGCAGGTATTTATCGTAATACTTGGCTTGAAATTAACGACAAAGTACATATTAAGCAATGGGAAACATTTGTTTCAACCCCAGCTATTACAAAAAATAAAGCGATTGTTGATTATAAAACCACTGTTATTAATACCGAAAAAGTGTCTCAAGCTGTTGTTATAAAAACAAGTATAAAATCAGCTGAGGGTGTTGTAGTCGATGAGACAGCTCTAGATCTTATATTACCTGCAAATAGTGAACATAAAATCCAACATCAACTTAAAATTAGTCAACCTAGGCTATGGGACACTGAAGATCCATATAGATATACGGTAGTTACTAGCGTTGTAAAAGATGGAAAAACTGTTGATGTAAATTCTGTACCGCTAGGTGTTCGAAAAATTGAATTTAAGGCTGACGATGGCTTTTGGCTCAATGACCGAAGAGTTCAAATTCAGGGTGTTTGTTTACACCACGACAATGGGCCGCTAGGCGCTATTGTTAATAAGCGTGCTATTGAAAGAAAGCTAGAAATAATGAAAGAAATGGGCGCTAACTCTGTTCGAACTTCTCATAACCCTCCATCACCAGAGTTGGTTGAATTGGCTGATAAAATGGGAATTTTATTGCAAGTTGAATCTTTCGATATGTGGGAAATTGAAAAACCTGCTGTAGTAAATGGATACAATAAGAACTTTGAACAGTGGCATGACCGCGATTTACGAGACATGATCAAACAATACCGTAACAACCCTTCAGTAATCATGTGGAGTATTGGTAATGAGGTTATGGAGCAGCGCACAGATGACGGTTGGAAAGTTGCTAAAAATTTACAACGTATTGCACATGACGAAGACCCTACCCGTTTAGTTACCAATGGCTTGAGCATGTACCCTGACTTTATAGATAAAGGCATGGCACAAGAAATGGACATAGTGGGTCTAAATTATAAGGCTTATAAATATCAAGAAATTAAGCAAGCACACCCCGATTGGATAATTGTAGGAACGGAGACATCATCTGTTGTAAGTACGCGTGGTGTGTATCATTTCCCAATTGAAAAATATAATAAGCATGAGTCTAAATATGTCACCAGTTTTGATGTGATCACTCCTCCTTGGGCTTATATCCCAGATATAGAATTCGAAAATTTAAAGAATAATCCAAGTGTTATGGGTGAGTATATATGGACAGGTTTTGACTATATTGGCGAGCCTACGCCTTACGGTGGTCGTGATCATGGAAATAAGTTTTATTGGAATCAAGATTGGCCAGCACGAAGTTCATCATTTGGGGCTGTTGATTTAGTTGGATTTAAAAAAGATAGATTTTACCTTTACCAAAGCCAGTGGACAAAAAAACCAATGGTACACGTATTACCACATTGGAACTGGCCCGAAAAAGTCGGTGAAACAATCCCTGTTTTTGCATATACAAATGCTGAAGAGGTTGAGTTATTTGTAAATGGTCAATCTAAAGGAAGAAAACGAAAAGGTGAAGATAAAGTACGCTTACCTGTCAGCCTACGTTACGACAAGTCGGTTAAATACTTTGATTCTCCGTATCGACTGCGTTGGGACGTAGAGTATCAACCTGGTGAAATTAAGGTTGTAGCATATACAAATAATAAAGTGGTTTCTGTTAAAACGGTTAAAACAGCAGGTAAAGCAGCTCAAATAGCGCTATCTCCTGATAGAAAAATACTGAGCGCAGATGGTTATGATCTTTCTTATATCACCGTAGAGATTACAGACAAAGACGGTAATTTAGTTCCTGATGCTGATAATAAAATTAATTTTAAAGTTGAAGGTGCTGGCGAAATTATTGGGGTCGGAAATGGTGATTCGGCAACAACAGCCCCATTTCAAGCTGATTATCGTCATGCCTTTTACGGCAAAGCCATGTTAATCGTTAAAAGTAATAAAAACATGCTAGGGGAAATAAAAGTGACTGCTAGTGGAGAAAAATTAATTTCAGATTCAGTTGTATTAATTAGCCAGTAAGCAGATAGCCCGTGTTGCAGTGGTCGCGGCGATATTTGCCTAGCTGCGATTGGCTGATTAATCGTGGAAGGGAAAAGCATTACTTTAGAGTAGTTAGCTGAGGAGTGTTTTTCTTGGATGAAAATAACAAATGGTTCTGTATTTCAACTTATTGATACATTTAATTGCTTGTATCATTTTTTATAAAAGGCCTTTTATGTTACTTAGAATTTTTTTACCAATAACAATGCTAATTACAGTTAGCGCACACGCTAATGTAGAGGTGAGTACCTCAAAAAGTATTAAAAATATAGATAAAACTAAATTAGCCGTTAATCAAAAAAAACCGACAAATATTTTGTGGATTTATATGGAGGATCAAAATCCGTGGAATAATGCTTGGGGTGATTACACTGTATCAACACCAAATATTAAACAATTTGCAGATCAAGGCGTTCGTTTTACAAATGCACACCAGCCTGCTCCAGTGTGTTCTGCAACACGTTCAGCATTAATTACAGGGCAATATCAAACGACCTTGGGCCTTCAAAATCATCGTTCTAGTCGTGCCAGTTACAATGCGACTTTTTTACCAGAAGGATATAAAACGGTTCCAGAGCTGTTTGTTGATGCTGGATATCAGACATTTAATATTGGTAAAGATGATTACAATTTTAAGTATGATCGTAGCAAACTTTACAATGCTCACGAAGGAAAAGCGGGCTTTCAAGGTGCACATGACGGCACTAAATTTGATTGGGCTAAAAACCTTAAAAATAAACCGTTTTTTGGTCAGATACAGCTACAAGGCGGAAAGCATCATAACTTTAAGGGTAAAGACGTTCCTCAAGTCGACCCTGATAAAATGACGCTTCCACCTTATTATGCAGATACCCCGGCAACACGCGCTGAATGGGCAAAGCATTATAAAACTCAAGTTTTGTCTGATATCGAATTAGGCCAAATTTTAAAAGAGTTAGATGACAATAATATATTAGAAAACACTGCAATTTTTTGGTTTTCAGATCATGGCATGCTGTTACTTCGTCACAAACAGGAGCTTTATGAGGATGGCGTAAAAGTACCTTTAATTATCAGTTGGCCTGCAGGTAAAGAGCTATTAAAAGGTAAAGGTGCTGTAAGAAATGATTTGATCAGCGGTTTAGATATACCAGCAACCAGCCTTGCTTTAGCCGGGATTGATATTCCTTCTTATTATGACGGTAAGAATGTTTTTTCTGAAGAGTTTTCAGGTCGAGATTACGTTATTTCAGCCAAAGATCGAATGGATTATACATTTGACAGAGCGAGAAGCGTACGAACTGAAAAATACCGTTACATACGCCAATTTCATCCAGAGCTTTCGAGCGCTCAACCGCAATACCGCGATAAAAAACAATACTCTATAGAGGCTCGTGCTTTATATGAAGAAGGTAAGCTAACCCCAGTGCAAGCAGCATACTATTCTGCAACAAAGCCGGTAGAGGAGTTATATGATCTGCAATCAGACCCTGACCAAATTAAAAATTTAGCTGCATTGCCTAAGTATAAAAAAGAGCTCTTACGTCATCGCCAAATTTTACTCGATTGGATTGCCAAAACAGACGACAAGGGTGCATATCCAGAGTCTGAGCGAGCAGTTAAAGAGGTGCTTGATATATGGGGTAAAAATTGTGTAAGTACTCAATGTGAAAGCTATCGATTACACCATCCTGATTCAGTAAATATACCGGGTGATAAAGTGTATTCACCAATCCAATGGCCAGCCTACATGCCAAAGCCTAAAACGCCGTATTACAGCGAAATAGAGCATATATACCGAAAGAAATTTCAGTAGCTTAGGCGCTGAGCGCTCAGAAATATTAATTCTGAGCGTTCAATTAAGATCATAAACACAACCCATAAAAAATTGAGACATAAGAATGAATTATAAAACTAAAGTAATCCCCTTAATTTTAAGTGCTTTACCGCTGCTTTCTATGCAGTTGTACGCTAAAGAGGTTTTAACTTTTGAACCGGTAGCGCAGGATATGACCCCGATTATTCGCAGCGCTCTGAAAAATGTAAAAGATAAAGATTTAAAAATTGTATTTAAGAAAGGGACTTATAAGTTTTTACCTGAATATGCATCAAGTGAGTACCGACGAATTACCAATCATGGTAATGGATTAAAAAAAATAGCTTTTTCTTTAGATGGTTTTGACTCAGTTGAAATTGAAGGTGCTGGGTCTGAATTTATTTTTCATGGGCAAATAGCGCCATTTGAATTTTATAATAATAAAAGCGTTAAAGTTAGCAACATTACTATTGATTGGGATATACCGTTTACGTTTGTAGCTGAAGTACTGGCAGTAAATGAGAAACAAGGGTATCGAGACGTAAGGCCTGTTAAAGGCGATCATCAGTGGGATCTTAAAGGAGGAAAAATTCGGTTCCCAAATGTTGATGGATTTAGTTATGACTATTTAGGCTCTACACTTGCTTGGGATAAAAATGAAAAGCGAGTTGTTCATGGTGGTATAGACAGTAAAAGCAAGTCAGATAACGTAGAAGACTTAGGAAATGGTGTTTTAAGAATTCACGAAAAACTTAAAAATTACCCTCCGATTGGCTCGTTAACAAGCTCAAAAGGCGACAGAGAAACACATCGGTACGCACCTGCTTTTCAAGTGAAAAATTCTAAAAATATAGTGTTTGATAATGTAGTTATACATCACGCTTTAGGAATGGGGTTTTTATTTGAAAAAAGTGAAGACATTCAGATTCTAAACTCAGGCGTTTATTTACGTGATGGTTCAGAGCGCTTAATTTCTACAACGGCTGATGCAACTCACTTTGCTAATTGTAAGGGCGATATTTTAATAGAAAATAGTCGTTTTGAAAATATGCTAGATGACGGTGCAAACGTACATGGTACTTACACCATAGTTGACAAAATAATTGATAGTCACACTGTATTGGTCAAGTTTGGTCACTTTGAGCAAACAGGATTTGAGTTTACTGGTCAAGGTGATGAAATTTGGTTTATACACCAGCCAAATACCAAAAGAGAAAATATAAATATAGTTGAATCGGTAAACATAATTAATGAAAATTATACGCAGATTAAGTTCAAAGATAGCTTGCCAAAACAGCTTACCAAAGGTGACTTGTTAGAAAATAAAACGTGGAACCCTACTTTCACAATGCGTAAAACCATCATTAAAAACCACCGCGCGCGTAATGTAGTTTTAAAAACACCATTAAAAACCGTTATTGAAGATAATTTCTTTTCATCAATGATGTCATCAATTTTGTTTCGTGGAGAAACCTTCTTTTGGTACGAATCGGGTGCAGTAGAGGACGTACTCATAAGAAACAATACTTTTGACTATGTAGCTTATGCAGGGAAACCTCATGCGGTTTTAAACATAACACCAAGACTTAGCACAAGTTTTAATCAAGATGAGATATACGATCGCAACATTCGATTTGAAAATAACACAATAAATAGCTTTGGTAATCGTATTGTTTGGGCTGATAGAGTTGGCGGTTTAACGGTGTCGGGTAATACGATTAATCGTAATATTAACCAGCCTGTATTGCATCCAGATAGCCCACTTTTTGAGTTTGTTAACAGTGAAAATATTGAACTTAAAAACAATACTTATAATGGCAAAGTACAACGAGTGCTTATCGTTGATGATAGCTCTAAAGGCACTTTAATAGACGACGGCTCTATTAAGTAACTTCAATCAAATTATATGGCAAAGGATCTTTTATGTTTATTTCTGTCGTTAAATTCACTTTGAGTTTATCTCTATCTCTATTTCTATTTAGCTTGTGCACTATTGCAAATGATAAAGTGATAGATATAAGCGACTTTGGCGCGATTAAAGATACAGGATCCGACAGTACCCATAGCTTATATAAAGCTTTGCAAGAGGCTAAAAAAATCGGTGCAACAAAAATCACTTTTCCTAAAGGTCGGTACGACTTTTATGAAGAGCGAGCCGCCGATAGATTAATGTATATAAGCAATAATGACCCAGGTATTAAACGTATTACATTTCCTTTGTCATTATTTAATAATCTTGAAATAGATGGAAATAACTCTACTTTTATTTTTCATGGTGGTTTAGTGCCATTTATTTTAGATGAAAGTAGTCATATTATACTTCGTAATTTTTCTATCGACTTTTCTCGGGCTTTTCACTCCGAAGCATTAATTGTTGGTGCTGGAAAAGGGTATTTAGATTTAAAATTTACAGACCAATTCCCTTATAAGATTAATGAGGCCGGTATTTTAAAATTTCAGTCTCAGCTATTTCAAGCCTCAGGAATAAAAAGTAAAGACAGACTTAAACGTAAACAAATTTCGCAAGATGAATATAAATATGAATACAAGCGTGTATTAGAGTTTAACTTTGCACTGCGTGAGCCTGAGTATATGGCGCAAGATATATTTACTGGAAATGCTTTACGTGCTGAAAAGCTAGATGGAGGCGACGTTGTAAGAATTTTTCATCCAAATTTGAAAGCAAAAGTTGGAAATATATTAGTTTTTCAGGCAAAGCATCGTGATTACCCCGGTGTGGTTATTTCAGACAGTAACAATGTCGAACTTCATAATATTACCATTCATCATGCAGGGGGGATGGGAGTAATTGCTCAACGATCTCATAATATTACAATCAAAGACTCTAAAGTCTCTCCTAGCAAAGGGCGTATTGTAAGCACAACAGCGGATGCAACGCATTTTGTTAATTGTACTGGAAAAATTAAGTTGATTGATAACTTATTCGAAAGTCAAAAGGATGATGCAACTAACATACATGGAATTTATGCTGCAATTGATAAAATTATAGATGATAAAACGGTAGAAATTAAGCTACAACATCCACAGCAATTTGGTTTCGATTTTATAGGCTCAGAAACTGAGTTAGAGCTAGTTCATGGCCCCAGTTTGATAACTTATGGGTCAGCTTTGGTTGCAAAGAGTACTCGAGTTAGTAATGAAGTAACGCGAATTGAGTTTGTTAAGCCATTTGATAGCCGGTTACAAAAAGGTGATTCTGTTGCTGAGGTTCGAGATTATGCACACGTCATAATTAAAGGAAATACAATTCGTAAAAACCGAGCCAGAGGTATGTTGTTAAATAGCCGCGGTAAAACGTTAGTTGAAAATAACTATTTTCATACATCGGGATCGGCCATTTTATTTGAAGGCGACGCAAATTTTTGGTTTGAGCAAGGTGGCGTTCGAGATGTAACGATTAAAAATAATATTTTTGAAAATAGTTTTTATAGTCAGTGGGGGCAGGGGGTTATAGCCGTAGACGCTGGAATTGATGAGCAGTTTAAAGAAACATCACGATATAACAAAAATATTGTAATAAAAGGCAACACATTCAAAGTGTTTGATAAAGCGCCTATTCTCAATTTATTTTCTGTTTCACATTTAGTTTTTGAAAATAACATCATTGAAAAAACGACTGGATATCCTGAGCGTAAAAAATATGACTCATTGTTTTTAATAAACAACAGCGACAATATTACCATTTCTATAAATAATATTTTACAAGGATTCTCTGAAAGTAAGTCCCAGCTACTTAGTCCCACAACAACTTATAAAAGAGCTAAAAACTAAAATGAGTATTTTAATAATAAGTACTTTTAGTCAGTTTTATATTGCTTATATAAGCTTTTATAACGCCTACTTTAAATAAACAACGGGTAACTTAAATAAACACGCCACTCTAAAATTTATCTTTTAGGAGCGCACCTCTACACGTTTTTTTAGGGCCTGTTTATAAATTAAGTAGGTAAATATTTAACTATCGCATTAAAACACACACATTATATTAAAGTTTCTCAATTCACCTAAAGGTGAGGGTATATCAATGAAAAAAATTGTTAATAAATTAAGCGCGGCATCAATAACGTTACTTTTCTGTGTTAGCAGCTTTGCAAGTGAAGTTTCACAAGATTATTTTACGACACAGGGCAATGGTCTTCGTCAAATTACAAGTGGTACAGTAAATGGTCAACCCGTTGTTTATACATCTGAATTAGATGGTGCTGTAGCAAGTTATAGTTCAAATGGTGAAGAGCTGTGGCGAAGCGCAACTCAAAATAAAGCAGTACTTTTTGAGATAAATAGTACGGATTTAAATAATGATCAATCTGATGAGCTAATAGCAGCAAGTGCTGATGGAAGTATTTATGCATGGGATACCACATCTAAAAATAAGGTAGCCCCTCTTTGGAAATTTACTCCACCTAAAAAAGTTCGCTTTAGTGAAGTTGCAGTAGCACGTGTTGACGGTGAAAAACGGATTTACGCAGGGGGGAATAACTTTATTTTGTATGAGCTAAATAGTAATGGACAACTACTCAGCGAAACAAAATTAGAGGGTGTGGTTCGCAAAATAGAATCAGGTCGTTTTTTATCCAGCGACAAAGACAGCTTATTTGTTTTTACTTTAGATCGTGATAAGTATCGTTGGGATTTTATGGGATTTATTGACCCTAAATCAAAGAAGGTAATAAGCAAAATTAGCCCTGCAGATCGAAATGTTAAAGACATTTCTAAAAATATGATGATAACGGATATCGACATCGCAGACTTAGATCAGGATGGTTTAGACGATTTATTATTTTTCGGTGATTATAAAAGTGGTCAAAAGTCTGCTGCATCGTTTGTTGCTTACAATAGCAAATTTAAACGCATTGCAGACTTTAAAATAGCATCTGCACAAAGACAGCGTTATGCGCATGTGTACGGCACATCACTATTACCTAAGTATAACGAAATAGTACTTCAATTTGGGGGGCTTACTTATTTAATTGATGCAAAAGGAAAGTTAATAAAACAAGTTGGCGAAAAGCACACCGGCCTTATTTTTAATGATATAGAGTTATCAGCCACTAGCGAAAAACTTTTTGCGGCAGGCCAAATTGGTGGAGGTAATACTATTTATAGTTTTGATTTAAATAATAAAAATTGGTTAGACACTCCTCATCAATTAACCGGTCGGTTAGCGCAAGTTGAAAAAAATATTAATGATTTGTATGAACAAACATTAGCTTTTGAAATGCCAAGTTACCAAAAGAAATCTAATGAACCTTGGGTAATGCTAACTAAAGCAGAGCTAAATAGTGATGTGGAAAAACTCAATGGTGCCGATTTTCTTAGCGTAGCCCAAGAGCGATGGACTGAAAAATGGGATCGCAGCCAATTAGTTAAAAAAATAGGCAAAATTGCGCTTAAGCAAGATCGCCGAGGTAAATACAAAGATACGCGAGAGCAATTAATTAAAAAAGCGAAGGCATTTGAGGCCAAAGGAAAAAGTTTTGTTGTTTGGTCTGGTCACGGTATAGACCCATTTGGGGTTAGTATTGACACAATGGAGGCTATATTAGAGGCCGCTCCTAATACCGCTCTTGGCTTTTTATATGCTGAAATGCACGACCCGAAAGATCCAAGAGTACTTTATTTTATCTCGGAGTATATGCCACGCTTAGCCAAAGCAATGCGTAAGCAAGGCAAAGCAAAATTATATTTTAGATATAAAGATGTTTTTTGGGCTACGACTTCTCAACAGCAACCTTGGAAAGATATGTTTTTTTCTGGGCAGTACGCTGATATTTTAGTTCCTTCTGCTGAGGATACGACATCACGTACGCAAGATATAAATTTTACCGGTAGAGTTGGCATGTTTTTAGGTGGTTATGTTAACGATTACGCAATGAGACTTGTTGATGATAACCCAACCAGTTGGCGTCCTCTTAGCCCTGGTGGACAGCGCAGTGTATCTCCCTACCTTAGAACTGCCGTGTTAAGAGCTGCGTATGGTTCAAGAATGGGTATTATTTTTGATAGCCGTTATACCGAGCAGCCAGGATTAAATGTTCTATTTGCATTAATGAAGTCGGGTGTTTTACCGATTGTTGAAAAAGATGCAATGCAATCAATCGGTTCATGGATGCTAATAAAAGATGTAGACATAGAGTTAGCTCATTCAATAACTAATCATCACGAAATGAATCACTACAGTGAAAATGACTCCAATGCTTTGATGAGTTTAGGGCAAATTCAATGGGCGGGTACAAACTTACCAAAGTATGATTATTCTAGAGCGGCCTTAGGTGTGCAATATAGATGGTTGAATTTCATTCCGCCAATGCCAAATGGCATGATCCCAATCGCCCCTATAGAATCTGCAGCGCAATTAAAAAAACAAAATACCCCTTATTTTGTATCAAATGGAAGAGTCGGTTTTAGTAATGATAAAGAGATAGGTGCAGAAGAATTTTACCCAGAGATGCAACACTCAATTGAGCTCGGAGCACAAAATTTACCTATACGTGTTGAAGGTTCTGCTTGGTCTGTAATTAAGTTAGACGAGAAACATAGCCGTATTATTTTAGTCGATCAAGGCTATATTGACCCTCAAGATAGAGATGTAACTATACATTTTCATAAAAAAGCGAAATGGGTAAAAGATATTTTATCTAAAGAAGCGTTTCATATAACTGATAATAAAATGAACGTTACTGTTCCTGCTGGATCAGTTCGATTTTTTGATGTTGGTTACTAGTAACTAACTAACTAAATAAGCGTACTGAGTGCCGCTATTTTTGTATCTTAATAAGTGATGAATATTATGACAATAAAAAAATTAGGAATGAGACATATACTAACGATATGCCTTGCCTCTGCTCTGTTATCGGGTTGTGAGTCTTCTGCTATATCGAATGATGACTCGCCTATTTCCAAAAAAGCGATTGAAAAAAGGCCAAATTTTGTTTGGTTAGTATCAGAGGATAACTCGAAACGGTATTTAAAATTGTATAACGCTAAAGGCGCTGAAATGCCCAATATAGAGTTTTTGGCAGAGCAAGGCTTAGTGTTTAATAATGCATTTTCTAACTCGCCTGTATGTTCAACAGCAAGAACAACGCTCGCCCTGGGGGCGTATCCTGCTAAATTAGCAATGGAATATCACCGCCCATTTGAGCGTATAAACTTACCTAAAGAATTAAGCACAATAAGTGATTACCTCACTAAAGCAGGTTATTACACGTCAAATGATGCCAAAGAAGACTATAACTTTATCTCACCACAGAATAATTGGAGCTCGTCAAAAAAGGGAGCGAGCTGGCATAATCGCAAAGCAGGCCAACCTTTCTTTCATATGCAAACGTGGAAAACCACGCATGAAGGAAAACTACACTTTCCTGAAAGCGATATAGAAAATTTACCAACGATACATAATCCCAATTTAGTAGAATTAGATCCTATCCACCCCAATACTGAACTATTCAGATATACGTACGCTCGTTATCTCGACTTACATAAAAAAGTAGATAAAGAGATGGGCGTGGTAATAAATCAGCTTAAAGAGGAAGGATTATTAGAGGATACATTCATATTTTATTTTGGTGATCATGGTGGTGTTTTACCAGGTAGCAAAGGGTTTGTTTCACAAAGAGGCCTTAATGTTCCTTTAGTTGTTCGTGTACCAAAGAATTTTCGACATTTATTACATAAAGATTTACAAGCTAAGCTATCGACTCGAGTAGATGGCATTATTAGTTTTATAGATTTTGCCCCTACCTTGCTTGAACTGGCAGGTTTACCTAAATCTAAGTTGCAGGATGGCGAAAGCTTTTTGTCAAAAAATTTAAGTTTAGATGATTTAAATAAGCGTGATACAAACTTTTCATTTGCCGATAGATTTGATGAAAAATACGATATGGTAAGAGGCTTTGGCAAAGGTAAATATAAATATATTCGTAACTATTTACCTTTTAACCCAGATGGATTGTTTTCAAGTTACCGTTATAAACAGGCCGCTTACAGAGAGTGGAAATACCTATTTAAGGCTAACAAGTTAAACTCTGTACAAAGTGCTTTTTTTAAACATAAGCCGTTAGAGGCATTATACGACCTTGAACAAGATCCTTTCGAAACTGAAAATTTAGCACTATTACCACAATACACGGATGAAGTGATTGAAATGCGTACAGGATTACAAAAAAAGCTGCGATCGATGCCCGATTTAGCTTTTTATCCTGAATCTTATTTAGTCGATATTGCAAAAGATGACCCCAATACTTTTGGTTTAAAGCACAAAAGTAATATTGCCCGCTTTATCAATATAATAGATATGAGCCTACAACCGTTTGAACAAGTAAAAAATAAGTTAAAGGCAGTATTGTTATCAAATGAACAATGGGATCGCTATTGGGCAATGAATACGCTGTTATCGTTTGGTAGTGAGGCAAATGAGTTATTACCTTTAATCAATAAAATAAAACTACATGACAGTAGTGCACTTAATCGAGGTAGGGCTATTCAGTACTTGGCTCTTAATCAAGGGATATCTCCCAAGGCTGATTTAGAAAGCTTAATAGAACAAACAGAAAATCCACTAACCGTTTTAGCAATACTAAATATTGCTACTCAATTACATGATGAATTGGATACTACGTTTGATATTAAACTGCAAAAATCATGGGGTAAATTACGTACTAATGCCAGCAGCCCAATGAACAGCTTTAGCCAACGTATGGTTAATAGCTGGTTTAAAGACCGGGTAACTTATTTAAAAACAATCTAGCAATAAACAGCATAACGGCTAAAATTTTTGAGTCGTTATGCTGTTAGCCAAACTACATTGTCAGATATTTCTGCTTTTTAAACTTCAATCAACCTAGTCCACCAAATAAAAGACTTTTGAAGAAACGTACCAAAACCACTTTAAGCTAGAGGTTTCAGTTGGAGCTAAAAACGATTTAGATAAGATCGAGTAAAAAGGCACAATGTTAGATAACGTAAATATGATACGAAGACTGTGTTGTGCTTCATATTTAGATAAACGCTTAGTGTCTAATTTTTTAGTCCCTTGTTTTAAATTCTCTTTTCCTTTAAAAAAGATGATTTTAGTGGCCAAAATAACACACCGATTTATGTGCTGCATAGAAAACGGCGGTTTGAGCTGGTTCCATTCTAGTTTAGCTTTCGTGTATTGAACTTTGGTAAGCGTTGATAAAGAGTGCTTCACTTTGTAATAACCTATATAAATAAAGGCCTTGCGGCGATTTTTATTGATTGAGATCAACAAAGCAACAGAGAAAAATAGGCATAATTCGTGGCTGCAATTTACACCTAAAAATAAAATGGTGTGTTACGAATGTGTGCTACGATTTAAAGAAAAATAAAGGTTTATTATTGAACTGGACTTGTATCAAAAGTAGTCAAAAAACATTTAGTTTAGCTCTATCTTTTTGTTTTATAATGATATTAATTGAAGAGGCTTATAAGTGGCTCTACTCATAAATAACAAATGCATTAACTGCGACATGTGCGATCCTGAATGCCCTAATGAGGCTATTTATATGGGAGCTAAAATATATCAAATTGATGCTAGTAAATGTACTGAATGTGTAGGGCATTACGATAAACCTACTTGTGTAAGTGTTTGCCCTATTGACTGTATAAAGCCTGATCCAAATAAGCGTGAAAGCTTAGATGAACTGGCTGATAAATATGTGCTGTTAACTAGCTAATAGCTTGTTTAGGTATTTTGCTAAGCCGCTTTTTACTATTGGCTAAAAACTATCTACATTACTTATTTAGCTTGTAGCTAAAGTCCGCCGTCATGCATTTTTAGTTTCAATCAAATCTTATTCCCTTCATTAATTATCAACTATATTGTGTTATCTTAAGGCTTTATAAACTCGAGTATTAATCTAAGTTTTAGATTGCATTCTATAGGAGTCTATTTTGGATATAGGTATTAATGCTATTCAGGCTGTATCTTCAAAACAAGCCATATTTATTAATGATGAGCGCCGAGTATTTGTAATTGGCGATCTTGATGGTGATTTACCGGCCTTAAAAAACGCACTTAATAACGTAAATTTTACCCCTGAAAGAGATACTTTGTTTTGCCTAGGCGATTTTGTTGATCGCGGGGATAAAACATTTGACTTATTTACATACTTACAAGCCATTAGGGCATGTATGATATTAGGTAATCATGAGCATTTAATGTTGGAATCATTATTAAGTAATGATGCTGCCGCTTTTAAATTATGGACGGACAATGGTGGCAATTGGCATAAGTATGTATCGAGCGAAAAGCTCGATGTTATGTGTAATGAGTTACTAACAAAGCCGCTTTCGATAGTACTTGAATATCGCGGTTATAAAATTGGGTTGTCTCATACATTTGCCCAATCGTGGGATTGGGAAAATTATCCTGATGATAAATCGGTGACTGTGCAATCTCTATTGTGGGATCGCGAAGTAGTTAAACAAAATAAGGTAGTTAAAAGTCATGGAGTCGACTTTTCAATACATGGACATAACTCAACTAAAGCACCTTTTTGGGTGGGTAATAGCTATCATATAGATACCAATTATTATGGTGGAAAGCCGACATTACTCGAGCTTTCAGAGGTTATTGCTACGCTTGATTAACCAAGCGCTATTTAGCAATTATTACTTCTTTTAAATATCATCCGGCAGTTTTGCTTTTTAAAGTATAAACTGCTGACTACCACATCTAATTATCCCCTTCGTTTTTTTGTATACACTTTATGATGATTTATGCACCGTAATTATTTCATTAAGCTATTAAATACCACAAAGCCGCTCTTAGTTTGTTAATTGAGAGCGGATTTGATGTGTGGGCTGGGTTTTAACTTTCATTTAATAGATATAAATACAGTTAAAAGAGACGTTTATTTAATTTAATATTGTTGGTTAACAAACGGTTAAGTTTGGCTGTGTAGAATTGGGAACAATTTTTGCCATTACGTGAATAATTTGCGTAAAAGGACTAACTTCTCGCTTTAGTTTTATGAGCAGATTTAAATGGAACAGCCTCTCACATGATAGTAGTAAGTATATACCCTTTCCCTTTTTCAACGTTTTGTAAGTCATCACTTTATGTATCAATTTTTTCTGCTTTGGGTTCTACGTGTTCTTTTGCAGCGCAAGAAAACGAAAACTCGCAGCACACAAAAGATATGGAAGTTATAGAAGTACGTGGCATCCGTTCAAGTATGGCCGAGAACTTAGATGTAAAACGTATGTCTGGCTCTGTGGTTGATGCAATTACCGCGGAAGACATTGGAAAATTCCCTGATAAAAACGTAGCAGACTCTCTTCAGCGTTTACCTGGTGTGGTAATTGAGCGTGACGGCGGGGAAGGTTCATCAGTCAGTATTCGTGGTTTATCGTCGGCGCTAACTTTTACACAGCTTAATGGTAATTTTATTGCGTCTTCTCCGGGAGAGCCTTCGCGTTCGTTTGATTATGCTTTGTTACCGTCTTCGATGATTGAAAGTGTAGAGGTTTATAAATCGCCAGAGGCACGCTTAGATGAAGGAGGGGTTGGTGGTACTGTATTAATGCATAGCCGAAAGCCTTTGAGTATGGATGCAAACTCAGGTGTATTTAATGTAGAGAGTACTTACGCTGATGTTACAAAAGAGTACGAACCGCAGTTTACGGGTTTATATTCATGGAAAAACGACAACGAAAACTTTGGTGTATTAGTTGGCTATACCTATCAGGAACGAACAAACAGGACACTTTCGGGCGGAACTGATGCAAATGTATGGCGCTACACTGGCGGTGGACAACCTACAGATATAAACGGTAACGCAGTTAATAACAATAATGGGTGGGATACTATTAATGATGCAGGTGGTAACAGTTACGATGGTGTTTGGTTTCCACAAGTTGTGCGAGGTTCAGTTCTTAACGAAAAACGTGAGCGCGAAGGAATTCAATTTAGTACGCAATGGCGACCAACAAATCGTTTAGAGCTTGGCTTTAATTATTTTGGTTTTACACTTGGGCAAGACAGAACAGAATCTGTGATTGATATACCTGAGTGGTCTTTAAATCCTGATTTTTTAACGGATGTAAACCTTGATGAGTCGGGCGCTATTGTTACTGGTATGCAATACAATGCGATGGCAAGCGGTATTGAGAGTGATATGCAGTTTCCGTGGATGCGCGGCAGTTATGTACGTGAAGAATCCACCTCCGATACCTTTGATTTTAATTTAACTTATGAAGGCGATAATTTTAAAGCGCGTTTTGTCGTGGGTAATACAAAATCAGAAGGGGGGCCGGAAGAAAGCTGGGAAGCTGCATATAAAAGCTCAAACGCGGGCGAAAACGCCACTGCTATTCAAAATGCTGCTCAAATGGCAGGCTGGTCACTCAACCAAAATAATGTGTCACTTAATATTGACCCAAATACACTAGCTAACTTGCAAAATGGAATTGGAGGCGGTCGTGATGCGGGCTCTTCAAACTCAAGTTTTGTACGCAGTGAGTTAGAAGAAGATTATTACCAAGCTGATGTGGATTTTTATGTTGATTGGGGCTTTTTAAAAACAATTAGAACCGGTGTTAAATACCGTAACTCCACGCTTCATCGTGAAACTGGCAATACATTCTTTTTAGATCCTAATTTTGATATTGCTGCGGGCGAAGCAAGCGAGCAAGGTATTACGCGTTTTGACAGCTACCAATGGAATGGTGGAATGCCATTAGCTCAAAATGTATTTACTAGTGAGAGTAATATAGTAGGGGGTTTTGATATAAACCAAATGCCAAGTATCGACTGGGATAAATATCGCGATATGGTTACTACTAGCTATGTACCTTATACACGTATTGAAGATAACTTTGTTTACGACATTGAAGAAAAAATATCTGCTTTTTATATTCAAGGCGATTTTGAGTTTAGTGAAGTAAGAGGTAATTTGGGCGTGCGTGTTGTGCAAACAAAAACACTTACTTCATCTACTGACTTATATACCTACCAATTAGATCACACAAATGATGAAACAGGCGAGCCAGTAACTGGTGACGCACGCTTTGTAGAAGACTATCAATTAGTCACTCAGCAAAACAAAGACACTCAAGTTTTGCCAAGCTTTAATATAGCGTGGGATGCAACTGACGATTTAGTTATTCGTGGGGCAATAGCAAAAGTAATGTCTCGTCCTGATTACAGCGATTTAGGTGCGCAGCAGCGTATTACGTTTGTATCGGATGAATGGGCAAATGATAGAGCTGCATTTAATGAACAGCCAGGTTTTAGCGGCAGTGGTGGTAATAAAAACTTGAAGCCATTTGAATCGGTGCAAGCTGACTTATCTATTGAGTATTATTATGCAAAGGGTTCTGCGGTTGGATTGGCACTTTTTCATAAGAAAGTAGATAACTTTGTTGTGCCACTGGTAATAGATGCAGAGCAAAGCTTTGCCGGTAAAAATAATATAGTTGATGCAGATACTATTAATATAGCTCCGTATAGCACTGTAGGTAATGGTACCGATGCAATATCTAAAGGCGCGGAAGTATTTATCCAGCATGCCTTTGATAATGGTTTTGGTTTTTATGCAAACTACACTTATAACAAAACCAACAAAGCAGATGTAACCGTAAATGGTAAAGAGTTTGGTCAGTCGGCATTAATAGGCAGTGCAAAGTATCAGTACAACGCCTCTGTTTATTATGAAGGTGACGCTTTTAATGTGCGCGCTTCATATAACAAACGAGGGGAGACAGTATTAGGCCTTAATAGTGGGTTAAATGTATATCAAGATCCGTACGAGCAAGTTGATGTTAATGCATCGGTTAATTTGTATGAAGGGCTAAGCTTAACAGCTGCTGTTATTAATTTAACTAAGTCGGAATCGGTAACGCGTTTAGGTGATGATACAGATGCACGATTACTTAACTCAAGCTATTCAGGGCGACGCTATTACGCAGGCTTTAATTATAGTTTTTAATTAACTGCATACGTAATACTTTATTAAACGCCAACTAAAAAATGTAGTTGGCTTAGCCTAACAGCACCTAATATTGTAGTTTTATCTATGCAGATAGTTTAACTGCTCATATGTTGGTTGTTTAATAGGCAGAAAAAGCTCTGCAGCCCTTTATTTGTATAGCTTTCATACTAAATTCATTTAATTGTCAAAAAGCTGAAATAAAACATTGACCCCCGCTCGAATCTCCCTATAATGCGACCCCACTGAGACAGGAAACGCCAACGCATAGCGAGGCACGAACTACTCAGAGAGTTAAATAAAACTTCGGTTTTAAATTGTCGAAAGAAAGTTTAAAACTAAGTGTTGACTCGAAAAATAAAGGGTGTATTATTCGCATCCCTTGAGACGCTAAAGCGACTCAAAACGTTCTTTAACAATATAAAGCAA
>NZ_JBEOOQ010000051.1:0-33797 GCF_040309305.1 Pseudoalteromonas sp. RB2-MNA-CIBAN-0110
TGAACCCTAGATGGGCTATAAACCCATGCCGGTTTTCAAGACCGGTGCATTCGACCACTCTGCCATCTCTCCGCACGGCCTGCATAATAGGGAAACCCATCCCTTTTGTGAAGCTTTTTTTTAAATTAATTGTTTAAGTGCTTAAAAAATAATTAATTTGTCTAAAGTTAGAACAAAGTGTTTTTAATTTAGCCGTCAATACTCTTTTATTTAAATATTTAACTCTATTGATCTACAAAGGTTTGCCCAAACATATAAGAGTTGGTAATCTAATTTTAGTTAAATTATCGAAACACACACGTTTCACTTAAAGGAGCTCTACAATGGCGTTTAATCAATCGTACAATACCGCGAAACCGGTAATGTCTACCATTGAAACAAACAAGGTACTTAAAAACACCTACTTTTTACTAGCTATGACACTTGCATTCAGTGCAGTTACAGCCGGTATTTCAATGGCACTACAATTACCTTACTTTATGGGAATTGTGTTTACACTTGTTTCGTTCGGTTTATTATTTGTTGTAAATAAAAAAGCAGATACAGCATCTGGTGTATTTTGGGTGTTTGCTTTCACAGGTTTAATGGGGGCTGGCTTAGGTCCATTGCTTAACCATTATGCTGCAATGCCTAATGGCCCAATGCTTATTATGCAAGCGTTAGGTTCTACTGCGCTTATCTTTTTTGGTTTATCTGCTTACGCACTGAACACTAAAAAAGACTTCTCATTCATGGGTGGCTTTTTAACGGTTGGCTTAATCGTTGTGATTGTAGCTAGTATTGTTAACATTTTTGTTGGCAGTTCACTTATGTTTATGGTGCTTAATGCTGCAGTTGTATTGATCATGTCTGGTTTGATTTTATTCGATACAAGCCGAATCATTAACGGCGGCGAAACCAACTACATTCGCGCAACAGTGTCTTTATACCTAAGCGTATATAACTTATTTACGTCTTTACTTGCTCTACTTGGCGCAAGTGATGACTAATTAAATAGTTCTGTTAAAATAGCCCCTTAATTGGGGCTTTTTTATTGGAATTGTTTTGTCACGTTTTGTTCTTTCATTACATACACCACCATCCGATCACGATACAACGCAAAGGTTAGTTAAGTTTGCGAATGCATGTTTAGCCCAAGGGCACACCATTGATGCTATTTTTTTATACCAGCAAGGTATTTATCATGCATCTACCCACTTTGATTTATCCTCAGACGAACTTCAAATTTCAGCACTTTGGCAGCAACTCGCCGATCGAAAAATAAATTTAATGCTGTGTGTTACCGCCGCTGAAAAACGCGGGTTAGATATTAAAAACACAGGTGTATTTGCAGTCGCAGGGTTAGCTGAATTTGCAATGCTTGCAAGCGACGCTGATAAATGGGTGCAATTTAAATGATAAACGTATTAGTAATGAGTCAGTGCAGTCCATTTGACGATTTAAATATTCGTGATGCACTTGATATGACATTGATATTTGCTGCTGTTGATCAAAATGTAAGTTGGTTGTTTAGCGGCCCTGCTGTTTTGGCTTTAAAAAAGCATCAACAACCAAACAATATTGGCTTAAAAGATTTTTTTAAAAACATTAAAACACTCGAAATTTATGATGTTGAAAACATCTACGTGTGTGAAAAGTCATTGCTTGATTATGGTTTAAATAAACATGATTTGCTCATAGAAGCAAAAGCACTCAACTTTAGCCAACAACAAACATTAATTAAAGCGCAGCAACATGTGGTGAATTTATGAGTACATTACATATTTTTTCTAAGCCGCTTAACTATTATTCGGCAAATCAGCTAGAGAACTTAATTTTATCAACCGATAACGTGCTACTTGTTGGTGATGCCTGCTTTGCAAAAAAACAATTTAGGCAATTTGCAGATACACTGTTAATACTTGAACAAGACGCGCAAGTACGTGCAATAAAATTAACAGATAACGATAAAGCCATTAGCTATGAAGACTTTGTAGCACTCACTTTATCAACTAATCAATCAATTACGTGGTAACTCATGCTTGAATTTAACAACCAACAAATTGAAACCGACAAACAAGGCTACTTGCTTGACCATACTTTGTGGTCAAAGGAGCTAGCACCTGTAATTGCTATCCAAGAAAACATTACCCTTAGCGTTCAACACTGGGAAGTCATTAACTTTGTTCGTGATTTTTATATTGAATATAACACCAGTCCAGCAATTCGGATGCTTGTAAAAGCAATGGCTAAAGCACTCGGTGAAGACAAAGGAAACAGCCTTTATTTATATAAATTATTCCCTAAAGGCCCTGCTAAGCAAGCAACAAAAATCGCCGGATTACCAAAACCAGCTAGGTGCATATAATGAGATCTAAATCAGGCAATAATCAATTAACTGAATCTAAGCCAAAAAGAAGTACAGGGCGTACTTATTCACGCAGTGCACTTAACAAAACGCCTTCAGGTAAAAGAGAAATAAAGCCGCAAATAGCATCTAAAGACAGAAAAATTGTGTTATTCAATAAACCATTTGATGTGCTATGCCAATTTACGGATGACGCAGACAGAAAAACTCTCGCTGAGTTTATACCTATTAAAGAAGTTTACGCAGCAGGAAGATTAGACAGAGACAGTGAAGGTTTATTACTTTTAACAAACTGTGGAAAATTGCAAAATACCCTAACGGCACCTGATAAAAAGACGAATAAAACCTACTGGGCACAAGTTGAGGGTGAACCAACAAGCGAATCAATTAAAGATTTATGTAATGGCGTAGAACTTAAAGACGGGCTTACACTCCCCGCTAACGTTAAAATAATTGATGAACCTACAATTTGGACGCGTAATCCGCCTGTACGCGAGCGAAAAGCAATCCCTACCACTTGGCTAAGTATTACAATTAATGAAGGTAAAAACAGACAGGTTCGTCGAATGACCGCGCATATTGGCCACCCTACACTTCGCCTTATTCGCTACAGTATTGGCAACTATACGTTAGATGATATTAATTGTGGTGAATACAAAGTAATTAAGGGCGTAGTTGATGCATAAACCGCATGTAACGGTTGCAGCAATAGTAAAAAAGCAAAATGAGTTTTTACTTGTCAAAGAGCGCGATAAATTTACAAAGCAAATTTGTTACAATCAACCTGCGGGTCATTTAGAACAAAATGAGACACTTGCACAAGCCGCAAGCAGAGAACTACTTGAAGAAACAGGCTTAGCGCTTGAACCAGTCGGCTTTTTAGGTGTGTATAATTTGCATGCCGAAAATGAAGTGCACTATTTGCGATTCTGCTTTTTATTTGAAGCACCTGATAATATAAAAGCGCCAACGCCAATAGATACCGACATTATCAGCGCTAACTGGTACACATTAGAGCAAATAAAATCACTACCGCTTAGAAGCCCTTTAGTATTGAAGTGTATTAACGACAGCCTGAATCGACCAGTATTAAACCTAGAAACTATTTATAATTAGCTATATTGGGGAGTAGCTTAAATAAAATAATTAACTCTATTTTATTTACTCTGAGCTTAGCGCTATGCAGTTACGCCCTTGTTTTTTAGCATAATACAGGGCGTTATCAGCGGCCTTTACAAAGCTAATTTCATCACTATTTGTATAGTCACTGATGGTATTAATACCCATACTTATAGATAAAAATCCGGTAAAGCTATCCTGGTGTGCAATAGCTAAGTTTTCTACAGCTTTTTGTATTTGCTCAGCTATAAACAACGCCCCTTGCCTATCGGTTTGAGGTAATAAAACAACAAATTCCTCTCCTCCATAGCGAGCAACAAAATCTTCTGGGCGACTAACCGTTGAAGCAATTTTTTGAGCCACATCATATAAACACGTATCGCCCGCTACATGCCCATACCGGTCATTAAATTGTTTAAAATGGTCAATATCGATAATAATCATCGATAGCATGCCTTCGCATTCTTTTGCTCGTTCATACTCATGCGTTAGTTTTTCATCAAACCGACGCCTATTTGCGATTTTGGTTAATGCATCTAAAAAGGCCATATCTCTGAGTATATCCTCTGCCTCTAAACGCTCTGTAGCATCATTAAAAACAGCTAAGAACTCTTCACCTATATCAATTCCTGAAATTTCCATCATCACTTGTGAGCCATCATGACAAGACACACGATAGTTATTTGCGGGTATATCGTTATTATTATTCAGCGCTTTTTCAAGTGAGTCTTGCCACAGCTCTTTTGCAAGTGCTCTGTATTGCGGATCTGGATACGCTTTTTCCCACCACGATTTAAGATTAGGTACATCCTCTACTGTATAACCAAAAACATCTACAAAACGTTGATTAACTTTCAAAATATCACCCGTCTTAGCACACACATTACATACCGGCATTGGCAAAACGGTAAATAACCTAGCGTAGTGACTTATCTCATGTTTGCGCATAGGGTTGAGTGTACTTTGAGGTAAGTAACTCATTGGCATATCACTTTTTTCAATACTAAGCTTTTCGTCCATTTCTAAAGCAAAATACCATTCAAGCCACCAATGCTCTACACGCTCAAGCACCTTTAGCTCAATGTTCTTTTTAGCGGTTGAGCCCTTAATTAAGCTAAATAACTCATGTACATGATTTGGTTCTTGGTAAATATGAGGGTTTTTGAGTTTTATTAACTCATAAAAAAGGTGATAGGCTGACCTTTTAAACTCTGTCGTTTTACTGGAGAGTAATTCACTATCCACAAAATCAGATTCGTTTGTGTAGTGTTCAACTAAAGAATTTATCTTGTTTATTTGATAGGCGTAATTCATATATTCATTCCATTGACTATATATCAAGCGACTTAAAGTGGTTTACATTCATATACTCACCACTATTTTTATTTTATTAAGTGTATATTTACTCTAGTAGTTTTAAAAGAAAATACTATTAATAAAACTTAATAACTACATGAATTATTCTATAGTCTTAATTTATTAGTAAAGATCACTTTAATATTACTAAAGTTACAGCCTGATAACGCGCTTAAGTCTAGTTTGCTATTTATTATATAAATAAAATACTGACTAATTCCCCTCTTTGAGCCCTTAGTCTCTTTAAGCACAAACAAAATACATGCTATAATCGCGGCCTTTCCAAGTTAACAGCAATCTGTATAAGCGAAATTATTCATGAGCGAAAATAGTCACATTAAAGTCATTGTTGGCATGTCCGGCGGTGTTGATTCTTCTGTATCTGCATATTTATTACAACAACAGGGCTACCAAGTAGAAGGCCTGTTTATGAAGAACTGGGAAGAAGACGACAATGATGAATACTGTGCTGCTGCTGATGACTTAAAAGATGCACAAGCAGTGTGTGATAAGTTAGGCATTGAGCTTCACACTGTTAACTTTGCAGCAGAATACTGGGACAACGTATTTGAGTACTTTTTAGCTGAGTACAAAGCAGGTCGTACACCTAACCCAGATATAATGTGTAACAAAGAAATTAAATTTAAAGCCTTTTTAGAATTTGCTGCTCAAGCACTCGGTGCTGACTTTATTGCAACGGGTCACTATGTTCGCCGTGAGCTTCGCGATGACAAATACGTAATGTGTCGCGGGCTTGATAACAATAAAGATCAAAGCTACTTCTTATATACTCTAAGCCATGAACATATTGGCCAAACGTTATTCCCTGTAGGCGATATCGAAAAACCAGAAGTACGCCGCATAGCAGAAGAACAAGACCTAATCACTCACGATAAAAAAGACAGTACAGGTATCTGCTTTATTGGTGAGCGTAAATTTAAAGACTTTTTACAAAAGTTCTTACCAGCACAACCTGGCGTTATCGAAGACACTGACGGTAATAACGTAGGTGAGCACGAAGGCTTAATGTACCACACACTTGGACAACGCAAAGGCTTGTTAATTGGTGGAATGAAAGAAGGTTCTGGTGAGCCTTGGTACGTAGTAGATAAAGACCTTGAGCGAAATGTACTTATTGTGGGCCAAGGTAAAGATCACCCTCGCCTATACAGCAACGGTCTTAACGCAAACCAACTTCACTGGGTAGACCGTATTGGCCCTAAAGGCACAACTCGCTGCACAGTAAAAACGCGTTACCGCCAAGAAGACTTAAGCTGTACCTTACTTGTAGGTGAAGACGGCATGGCCCGCGTATTGTTCGACGAGCCACAAAAAGCAGTGACGCCAGGTCAATCTGCCGTATTTTACGCAGAAGATATCTGTTTAGGTGGCGGTATTATTGATTCGGTGATTAAGTAATGAATGAACACCAAGTCATGGCGCTTGCCGCCATGTGCCAGGCTGCTAAACAAGTTCAAAAAATTGCCCAATATGGCAACAATAACGAACATGATTTAGAAATATTACTTTCAAGTATTATTCAAACATCTCCGGCATCGCCAGAAGATGTTTACCAAGGTACTGACAACTTACGTGATGGTTACAAAACATTGATGGCGCAGCTAACCGCAGGCGCTCAAAAAGATGTTGAAATTGTAAAGTACGTAGGTGGTTTAATGCAGCTTGAGCGAGCACTAAGTGCAAACGACAAAAGCTTAAACGAATTAGGTAAACGAATTGATGATATTCATCGTCGTTTAGACCACTTTGCTATTACCGATGAGAGCGTTGTTGCCGGTTTAGCAGATATATACTCGTCGGTGCTGAGCCCCCTTGGGCACCGAATACAGGTTTATGGTAAACCCGAGTTATTAAAACAGCAGCTCACTCAAAATAAAATCCGTGCGTTATTACTCGCCGGCATTAGAAGTGCAGTATTATGGCGACAAATGGGCGGTAAACGCCGTCACTTTTTCTTTGCAAAAAGAAAAATACTCGCCATTGCTAAAACAAAAATTTAACTATCGTTCAAACTAAAATTTAGGAGTTATTATGGAGCTTTCAGCGTTAACGGCTATCTCTCCAGTGGATGGTCGCTACGGCAGCAAAACCACTGAACTACGCAGTATTTTCAGCGAATTTGGCTTAATCAAATACCGCGTAATTGTTGAAGTGCGTTGGTTGCAAGCGTTAGCTGCAGCAAGCGATATTAAAGAAGTACCTGCATTTAGCGAAGAAGCTAATGCACTTCTAAACGCCATTGTAGATAACTTCAGTGAAGCTGATGCACAACGCGTTAAAGATATAGAACGCACTACAAATCACGATGTTAAAGCGGTTGAATACCTACTAAAAGAAAAAGTAGCCGATAACAGTGAGCTTCATGCAATAAACGAATTTATTCACTTTGCTTGTACTTCAGAAGATATTAACAATCTATCTCATGGTTTAATGCTAAGCGAAGCGCGTAAAAATGTTTTACTTCCTTATTGCGATGAACTTTTAAGCGCAATTAAAGCTAAAGCAATTGAATACAAAACAATCCCAATGATGACTCGTACGCACGGACAACCAGCTACACCATCAACTATGGGTAAAGAGTTTGCTAACGTATATATGCGTTTAAAGCGTCAACGCGGGCAAATTGCACAAGTAGAGATGCTAGGTAAAGTTAACGGTGCTGTAGGTAACTACAACGCACACCTTAGCGCATACCCAGATTACGACTGGCACACACATGCAGATAAATTTGTATCAAGTTTAGGCTTAACACTAAACCCATTTACTACACAAATTGAACCGCATGACTATATTGCAGAGTTGTTTGACGCAATTGCACGTTTTAACACTATATTGTTAGATTTTGACCGTGACATGTGGGGTTACATTGCCCTTAATCACTTTAAGCAAAAAACAATTGCAGGCGAAATTGGCTCATCAACAATGCCACATAAAGTTAACCCAATTGATTTTGAAAACTCAGAAGGTAACTTAGGTTTAGCAAACGCTATTTTTGCTCATCTTGCACAAAAATTACCCGTTTCTCGCTGGCAGCGTGACCTTACTGATTCAACCGTATTACGTAACCTAGGTGTAGGTATGGGTTATGCAATTATTGCATACCAATCAACACTTAAAGGTGTAAGTAAGCTTGAAGTAAACGAGCAACGTTTAGCTGACGAGCTTGATCAAAACTGGGAATTACTAGCCGAGCCGATTCAAACGGTTATGCGTAAATATGGCATTGAAAAACCATACGAAAAACTTAAAGATTTAACACGCGGCAAACGTGTAAATCAAGAAATAATGGCTGACTTCATCGATGGTTTAGACCTTCCAGAGCACGCTAAAGTAGAAATGAAAAAACTAACACCTGCTAATTACATTGGTCGTGCTGTTGAGTTTATTGATGATTTAGTTTAAAAACTAAATTGCTCTTTTAAAAAGCGAAAGGATCATCCTTTCGCTTTTTTTGTTTTAACCCCATTGCACTAACTAGTAGGCATAATGTATGTATCAATTAAAAATAAATAATTTGTCTGAGCAAGAGTTTTTAAGCCATTTTTGGCAAAAAAAGCCGCTTTTAATCAAACAAGGTTTTGCTAATTTTCAAGACCCGCTTGATGCTAATGAACTTGCCGGCCTAGCAATGGAAGAAAGCATAGAGTCGCGTATTATCACCAATCATAAAAATGATTGGCAAACGCACCAAGGTCCATTTGAAGACTTTGAGCAGTTAACCGACGATCACTCCACTTTACTCGTGCAAGCAGTTGATCACTGGCATAGCGATGCTGCACAACTGCTAGAACCTTTTAGGTTTATTCCCAACTGGCGCATAGATGATTTAATGATCAGCTATTCAACGCCTAATGGTGGTGTTGGTCCACATTTAGACCAATACGACGTATTTATTATTCAAGGCGAAGGTAAACGTCATTGGCGTGTAGGCTTACCCGACCCAACACTTAAGCAGTTTGCTCAAAACAAAAAGTTACTGCAAGTTGAACCTTTTGAAGCCGTAATTGATTGCATATTAGAACCAGGCGATATTTTGTATATTCCACCTGGGTGCCCTCACGAAGGTTACGCTGTAGAAAACGCACTAAATTATTCAGTTGGTTTTAGAGCGCCAAATCAACAAGATTTATTGTCGAGCTTTGCCGATCATATTATTGATACCGAAAGCGGACAAAAACGTTATACCGATCACAACATCACACTAAGAAAATCAAAAGGTGAACTTACAAACCTTGAAGTTGATAAAGTTAAAACACTGATGGCGGCACTTTTAGAAAATGACGATTTATTTAAACAATGGTTAGGCTCAACGCTTAGTCAGCCCAAACATGAAATGGATTTAGCACCAGTAGAACCTCCATTTACACCTGAGCAAATAAGCGATGATTTAAGTGATGAAGAAACTGTGTTTGAGCGTTTAGGTGGCACGCGTGCTATTTATCAGCAACTCGATACCGAAGTGTTATTAAGTGTAAACGGTGAAAATTACGCTATGCCATTAACTGACTTAGCGGCGGTAAAACTACTTACCGATAATACTGAATTTGAAAGTTCAGCATTAAATTTAACAAACCCAAGTTTAGTTTTTACTCAAACTTTTACTACACTTGTTAATGAGGGGCTTTGGTTTAATATAGACTAAGAGTAATAATACCAATTTTATTAATAATGGTGAGCATTTTGCAGCGTAAAATATTATGTATACAGGTTAGTTAAAAATTTTAATTTTCACCTGATATTGGCTTAAATAATTTTGCTGTGATTGCTTACTCATTTTAATTGGCTATCAATAGGAGTTTGCAATGGGCTATCTGGTTGATAAGGTTGAATGGGATATAAAAAAAGATATGCTACAAAAAATTCGAGAGCGAGTTTTTGTTTACGAGTTACATATCCCCAAGCACATCGAATTTGATAGCCTAGATAAAATTGCATTACATGTACTTGTTACAGACGATGCAAACTGCCCTATTGCAACAGGTCGGCTGTGTACAGATGGCTTAATCGGCAGAATAGCTGTATTACCCGAGCACCGTAATCGCAAAGTATATAAATCGCTTCTCAACTTTATTGTTGAATTAGCGTCAAACCAAGGTATAGAAGAAGTAAGCATTAATTGTATTTTAAATGAGGTAGAGCGTTTTAAGCGAAATGGCTTTATTCAGCAAGGAAATGTTTTTATGGAGGCGGGAATTCCTAGACAGCGTATGCAATGCTCTGTTTCGGCGTTTAATACAACTCCCTTCACACTTGTCCATTAGATAAAGAAAAGGGCAATAAATAAGCTATCACCCTCTACATTGTTACTTAACCCAAACTGTAGTTACTTTGGTTCATTTGCCCACAGCGGTTCATTATCATACATTTCGTACAAGCCATGTGCTCTATTTATAAGTAAGTTAGCAAAATCTACCTGCGTTTTATCACGCGCGCCTGTACTCATAATTTGATCCGCTTTTAATTGCCACTGCAAAGAAAAATAACGCATTGCATCGCGAGCATCTGTAGCTGCACTTACTTCAGCATGATCTGTAGGTAAGCGCCCTGTTACTACCCAATATGTTTTACCGTTTTGGGCTTTAAATTTCCACATTGCACAAAGTGGTGCTAAAAATCGGCTGTCTTTATCAACTACTGATTTTGGCATAATGCCCTTTTCGGCTAAATGTTTTTGCGCTGCTTGAAAACATTCGCGTTGCCACTGCATTCTTTGCTCATCAGTTATAACTTGCTCTTTTGCTGTTAACGGCTTTTTTTCTTGTTGTTGCATTTTTAATAACCTTTTACTTCTTTTTTAACACTCTAAGGGCTTAGTAAATAAGGTGCAAGTATAAAAAGGTCGTTTGCACCTTAAAGCGCTCTGTTTGCTGTGTTTTTAGCCAAACTATTATTTTATATTGTGATCAAACGAACCTACATCACCCGGAAAAACTACTGGAGACTCAATACCGTCTTTACTAACAGAGGCTACACCAAAGTAATAATTATCAATCACTACGTTTTTAAGTGTGTACTGTGAAACCTTACCAACGTATTTACTAAACTGCCATTGCGGCTCGCTCGTGTAACGCCAATAAATTTTATAGCCAGCAATATTTTCATCACTGCTTTGTTGCCATGAAAACGACGTATCAGCTGTAACAGCGCCCTTTATTTTAACTTCTTTTGGCGGTGCGGGTGCCCACGCCATAGACGCCATCGTTACCGCATTAAGTGAAGTTAACTTAGCCGTATAATCAAAATCAACACCTTCAATGGTATCGCCATACTCAACACCATTTTCAGTGCGTAAATCTTGATGCTGACGATCGTAGTGCTCGTTAGTTTCCATAATACGCACTGCTGCAAAACCTGCATCATTAAATGGGCGATGATGCCCACCACGACCAAATCTATCTAATCGATATACAAGCATTGTATCTAAATTAGGAATGTATCTGTCAGCAATAGTATCTATGTAGCGAGCTAAATTACGACTCGCAGAATCGACTTCACCACCTGTAAAGCGCCGAGTATTAGCTTGCTCTTTTGTTTCTACAACACGGGTACCTTCTGAAAATATACGTGCAGTCGTGTTATTAGTTACCCCATTAATACCGGTAATATTACCAATCATATCGTTGTTTAAAACGCCATGAACTTGCCAGTTATGCTTTTGTGCATAAGCCGTTAATATTTTACCGCCAAACAAACCTTGCTCTTCGCCCGAAAGCGCCGCGTAAACTACCGAACCATTAAATTTGTATTTACTTAAAACACGAGCTGCTTCTATTACTCCTGCCACGCCCGATGCGTTATCATTTGCCCCAGGAGAGTCGCTAGTAAAGTCCATAACATCACTTACACGTGAATCTATATCACCCGACATCATCACCATGCGATTCGGCTCGCTCGACCCACGTTGAATAGCCACTATGTTAACCACTTCAACAGGATTAGGAATGCGTTTTTCGCCCGATATAGTGTCCTTTACTTCAATAATTTCCAGACAACCACCACACTGCACAGATATTTTTTCAAATTCTTTTTTTATCCAACGCCTAGCCGCACCAATACCTCGCGTATCCGATTTAGTCTCTGAAAGCGTATGGCGAGTACCAAAATCCATCAGCGTTTGAATGTCACTACCGATACGGGTAGCCGACACTTCACTTGCTATATCGTGTAACTTTTGTTGGTCGGTATATTGTAATTGCGTTTCACCATGTGCTGATAATGCAAGTGTGCAAGCGCCTGCAATTGCAGTAAATTTGAGTAACGTTGTTGTGATTTTCAAAGGTGTTTTAAGCATCTATTAGCTCCTAATTATTATAGTGTAACCATTACTTAACTAAGATTTTATGGCAATACATTTGAGGTAGATGTAGAAAGGAGCACGCTAAAGCGCAGTTATAGTAATACTTAGAGAGTTAATTGAGTCGTACAATCAACATAATACCGGTCATAGGAATTAACCCAAACATCCACAGCTTTATTCCTAAAATATATTTTTTAAAGCTCCCTTTATTTATACAAGATCTAACTCTACTTTTATAACCGTTAAAATCACCCAAAATTAAAAACACAATTCCAATTACGATTGCGTAAAATAGAGCACCAAGAAGTAAAGGGTTTTGCTTAAAAGTACTGATTATTTTATCTAAGTAGTGAATGTCAAACGTCATAGCTAAAAGAAAACTATATACAGTAGATATCATAGCTAACAATGCTGCAGCATTTATGGCCGTATTTTTATTTCTTGAGTCTAATTTTTTCATCCACTGAGCACACACAAAATGAACAGCGCAAATAAATGTTCTCATTTTCAATCCTTGAATAACTTCTAACTAATTAATTGCTAATACAATATTATATTTAGAGGTTAAATTACAAACCTTGTTACACAATAATCTATTAAAAAATGTGTTTTTCGTGGCACACTGTCATTGTTTATATATTAATAGTTTAAGTTATGCGTCAGCTAAAAGAAGATACAATTAAAAGTAACCTTATTGAGTCGCAGCAAAGTGCATACGGCCCCGTATGCGTGTATCAAAATAAAGAATATCGGTGGTTAACGCTTGCACAAAAAACCAATGAAGACATAACAATTCAAGGCGTTATGAACCTTATACACCCAGAGCAAGTAATAGTACCTGTAAACCAGTGTATGATGTTATTTTTACTTAAACCGGTAGATACACTAAATATATTAAATTTAGGTTTAGGCACTGCAGGGTTTGAGCGAATTATATATCACTTGCAAAGTAGTACGCCTTACATAAACACCATCAATACATTTAACACGGTAGAAATAAACCCAAGCATTGCCTTAATTGCTGCCCAGCACTTTAAGTTACCAATTAAGCACAGCACCTATTTACAATGCGCCGAGCAATATATTACCCAATGCTCTGATCACTTTAACGTAATCACTATCGATATTTTTAGTGGTGAATATCATCAGCCTTTTTTAACCAGCGATAGCTTTTGGCAAAATATAAATCGCTGCAGTGAGCAAAATACGCAAGTAATCATTAATTTAAACCCACAAACAGGCCAAGAGCTGCAAATGCTTTTAGTACTTTTAAGGCAACATTTTAAGTGCTTAGGGATAATAGAGTTTAACGAATACAAAAATATAGTAATCATACTAAGCCAGCAAACATTAATGCATATAAACGTTGATGAAATACAAAACTCACCTGTGTTTATAAATTTTGCGCCAAACCTTTATAAAAGTATTAACAGCATTTACCACATTGAATAAAACGCGTTACCGACCAGGTTCATGTTTTTCATAGCACGGTAAGCTTGTTTCTAACTTCTCCCAGTTAGCTTTAGACGTAACAAAATTATGCGATAAAACCTGCTCAGTAATATCGCTATCAAATATTCCTAAACGAATTCGTATTCTGCTTTTGTCATCATTATTGCTACTATAAACTGGCGAGCCACAACATTTACAAAAGTAACGAGTACGCCCTACTTTAAAACTATACTCGCTAAGTAGTGCCTGCCCTTTAGTTATTGTAAAGTCATCTGTATTTACAAAGCCATTGGTTGCAAATGCAGTCCCGCTGTTTTTTCTGCACAGTGAACAATGACAATGGATAATGCTGGTTATACTGCCCGACACTTCAACCCTTACCTCACCGCACAAACACGAACCCGTATACATATAACATCCTAACTATTAAATTATTTTAAACTCAGCTGAAATTTGCTGAGTTGATTTAATGGATAAGTTTACTGGTTAATTTTCTGAATGGAATAATAATTTTTATATCTCCGCAATTCCCACGCCATACCTATTTTTTTAATGATTGACATAAAAACATTAAATTGGTTACATAACCTTTGCTTTAAAGTTATAGCCAAAACAATAATTGGTTAACCAAAAAACCTAAACTTACTGAGAGCCAATTATGCATTGTAAACACATGTCACTTTTATGTTTGTTAAGCGCGTTAGCGTCGTGTT
Organism: Pseudoalteromonas sp. RB2-MNA-CIBAN-0110; assembly: GCF_040309305.1. NCBI lineage: Bacteria > Pseudomonadati > Pseudomonadota > Gammaproteobacteria > Alteromonadales > Pseudoalteromonadaceae > Pseudoalteromonas > Pseudoalteromonas sp. RB2-MNA-CIBAN-0110. Next base: position 14,306 of record NZ_JBEOOQ010000051.1, read on the forward strand.
CAACCATTTCTAAAAACACGTCAAGCGATTGGCTACTTATTGATGACTTTGAAAATTCACTTAGCAAGTGGCAAAGTGTCGATACCCAAAATGAAACTAAACCACAGGTTAAAAACCCACAAATAACAGTTATACAACCAGAACAAGTATCTGCATCAACAAATCATTATTTACTAAAAAAGCCTGCAGCTGAGGGGATTGTAGGAAATCGTAAAGCGCTTTCTTATACAAAACTTCCACAAGCGGTTGAAGTTGGTGACACCTACACATTTTATATGCGTATAAACGTGGCTGCTTTTCCTAATAACCATGCTTTTGGATTAAGCAACCTTACGCCAGAGCTAATTAATAAAAATGCGTACGATGCGTTTGAGCCTACACTTCGCGTAACCGATAAAACAGAATCAAACGGGCTTGTAAACGATGGCGCATTAATGGTTAAAACCGACAGCGGGTATAGCAACATTCAAAACTACACTACCAAACAATCGGCCAAGCCACTGCAAACAAATACCTGGTACGACGTATGGTATGTTGTTAATAACGCAGCAGCCTCAGAGCAAGGTCAGCAATATGATGTTTACGTAAAAGGTGGTGAATTTAGCAAGCAAACACTGGTGTATAAAAATGCACAATTTAGAATGAAGCGCGAACAACCTCTTATATATTTTTTAGCAAACTGTAATACAGGCCCAATTAAAAAGCCTTACGGAAATGGTGGCCTCAGATATGACGATTTATACATGAGCAAAGGTACAAACCTAAATAACCCAATGCTATAAAAGTAAGTGAAGTGTTTTTAGGTGTTCTTTTATACATAAGTTTATATTAATAACGCTCTAGCATATTCACAATTAATACCTTACAAACCTGCATTTAAAAATACTTAAATGGTATAATAGCCACCATTATTTGCCATTTAAGTTTTTAAAATGTATCGATTATTTGAAAAAATGACAAAAGCATTTCCTGAGGATCAACCTACTCAGCCGCCTTCGACTTTATTTGCTTTTTGTCGTCACTACACCAAAGGAATGGAACTGTCGTTGGTGCTAATGTCAATCAGCGCCGCCATGCTCGCTATTTTAGAGGTTTCTTTATTTAGCTATATGGGGCAGCTTGTTGATTGGTTAACGGCCTACACACCCGAAACCTTGTTTGTAGAGCAAAAATCAGAACTTATCAAAATGGCTGTCATGCTCTTACTGGTATTGCCCGTAGTCGTATTTTTTCATTCTGCTATTTTGCACCAAGCATTACTGGGCAATTACCCTATGTCGATTCGCTGGTTAGCGCATCGTTATTTACTGCGCCAAAGTGTGAGCTTTTATCAAAATGAGTTTGCAGGAAGAATAGCCACCAAAGTATTGCAAACCTCTTTAGCCGTTCGCGAAACAGTGACCAAACTACTCGATGTATTAATGTACATAGTGGTTTATTTTGGCTCAATGGTATTTTTAGTTGCCGAAGCTGATTGGCGCTTAATGATCCCTTTACTGGTTTGGTTAGTTTTATACATTTGCGTACAGCTTTATTTTGTACCGCGCCTTAAAAAAATTGCCAGCTCACAAGCCGATGCGCGCTCAGAAATGACCGGTCGAATTGTTGATAGCTACACAAATATTTCTACTATTAAATTGTTTTCGTATACCCAGCGTGAAGAGCAATACGCAAAACAGAGCATGGATGTATTTTTACAGCCTGTGTACAAACAAATGCGCTTGGTAACCAGCCTAAACTTTGTTATTCAAAGCTTAAATTATTTATTAGTATTTTCAGTTACCGCAGTATCACTTTATTTATGGTCGCTTAGTGCAATTAGCGCAGGTGCCATTGCAGTTGCTGTTAGTTTAGCGCTTAGATTAAACGGTATGGCGCAGTGGATCATGTGGGAAATAAGCAGCTTGTTCGAAAACATTGGCACCGTAGCCGATGGCATGAAAACACTGTCTAACCCTATTGAAGTTGCCGATAAACCAAATGCCGATACGCTTAACGTAAGCCAAGGTGCCATTGAGTTTAGCAACGTACACTTTAACTACGGAAAAGCTGCAAACGAGACTAATCGAAGCCCAGTAATGGACGGTTTAAACTTAAACATTAAGCCTGGCGAAAAAATTGGTTTAGTCGGCCGCTCTGGTGCAGGTAAATCAACGCTTGTTAACTTATTACTGCGTTTTTACGATACCGACTCAGGAACAATAAAAATTGATGGGCAAAACATCACAGATGTAAGCCAAGAAAGCCTACGCCGCTACATAGCGATGGTTACGCAAGACACTTCCCTGCTTCATCGCTCAGTAAAAGACAATATTTTGTACGGTCGCCCCGATGCAACGCAAGCTGAGATGATCAACGCCACCAAACAAGCCAAAGCACTTGAGTTTATAAACGACTTGGTAGATAGCAAAGGCAACAAAGGCTTTGATGCTCAAGTGGGCGAACGCGGTGTTACTCTTTCGGGCGGTCAGCGCCAACGTATTGCTATTGCACGTGTGCTACTTAAAAATGCACCCATACTTATACTCGACGAAGCCACCAGCGCACTCGACTCAGAAGTAGAAGCAGCAATTCAGGCAAGCCTTGATGATTTAATGACAGGCAAAACAGTAATCGCGATAGCGCATAGGCTCTCAACCATTGCACAAATGGATAGATTAATTGTACTTGATGACGGCGTCGTAGTTGAGCAAGGCACTCATGAAGAACTAATCGCTAAGGGCGGGATTTACGCAGCTCTATGGACTCACCAAACGGGTGGGTTTATAGGCGTCGATTAGCCATTAATATTACCTTACTGTAGAGGTAGTTTTATTCTGCTGCTACCTAAACAAAAAAGCGAAGATGCCTTAAAGGCTCTTCGCTTTTTTGTTTAAAGTTATAAATAGAGTTTATAACTTTTTTATAAATTAAAAGATTAGTCTTAACCCTATCATTATCAGCATAACCACATTAGCAAGTACACCGATTAAAAAGAAGTAACTACGTGGGCTTGGGTTTTTCTCCGTTGCTATAGCGTAGTACAGCGCCATGTGAATTAAACGCGCAATTAAGTACACCCAAATACACATTGCAAAAATCGGGCTTTGATAATTAATTACAAACGCAAATAACACCGTACCTATAAATAATGCGCTGTTTTCAAGCGTATTATGAAACGTACGATGCGCTCTAAATATAAAGCTGCCGTGCGATAAATCCTCGTCAATTTTACCTGGCACAGCATTTGGCTCTTTAGCTTTGCTAAACGTAGCCACAGCCCACTGTACAAGCAACATAATTAAATAGAGGTAAAATGCCAAATAGGCCGAAAGTGCAACTTCAGTCATTACTAAATCCCTTATTTTGTTTTTTAACTTAGTTTAGAGTGCAATTTTAAAGCCTAAGTTAATACACTGATATTTAAAGGGTTAATTTAATAAGCCTAATTACATATGTAAGTAACTCACGGCGTTGTATAAAATTTACTTGTTATGATTTTAAAAATAACATCAAAAATGAGCTGTATACTGCTGGGTTTACTCCGATCTAAAAAGCTTAAACTCTTCAAACGAACAATCCCACAACACAACTTGATTACGACCCAACGATTTAGCCTCATAAAGTGCTAAATCGGCCTGTTCAATTAACTCAGAAGGTGTTCTTGCTTTAAATTTAATAGACGTAACCCCAAAACTACACGTAACAGGAATATCATCAAATATCGCTTTTTCTACTTTAATACGAATAGCCTCAGCAATACGTATTGCTTGCTCTTGAGTCGTGTTGGGTAAAATAATACAAAATTCTTCGCCACCAAAACGGGCAACGCTATCGCTTTTACGTATATTAGCTTGTAAAAGACTGGCAACGCCACAAAGTACTGTGTCGCCAATGCTATGCCCATAGGTGTCGTTAACGCTTTTAAAATGGTCAATATCGACCATTAAAATACAATATTCTTCAATCTGAGGTAAATCCAAAAAGTCGCGATTCATAATCTCAAATAAAATACGGCGGTTATAACAATTGGTTAAAGGGTCTCGCGCGGCCAAATAGTCTAACTCTTCATTACGTTTTTTAGAGGCAATAAAGCTTCGATAAACCAATAAAACAATAGCTAAACAAGCGGCTAATAAAAATGCGAGCGCAATACTCGCGTATTTGTTTTTTGCAAGCTCTAGCTCTGATATAACCCTAGCTTGGCCTGATATTTCAATTTCATTGTTTTTCTTTTCAAGCTCAAGTTGATGGAGTTTTTCTTTTTCTCTTAATGTCTCCAGCTCTACTTCCATTTTATGCAAGTGCAAATGTGCTTTTTCAAGAGCAAGCTTACTTTCGTCTCTTTCGTATTGAATTATTTCGGTTAGGGCTATTTCTTCTTCCGCGTAACGAAGTGACTCATCTAAGCGTCCACGCTGTTTTTCTGCTATTCGAATTTCACGATAAGCGTATAGCATATGTAACTTATCATCTATTTCGGTTGATAAAGCGAGTGACCTTTTTAGTAAAGAAATAGCCTCATTTGTATCAATACCAATTAAAATCCCCGCAAGCGCTGTTAGCGACTTTATCTCATAAAGCTTACTGCCTGTTTCTCTGGCGAACGACAACGACTCTTTGTAATACTCTATAGCCTTGTTTTTATTCCCTTGGGCACGATAAATATTAGCAATAATACGCGCTGTTATAGAAATGTAGGATGTAAGATTTTTGGTTTTATAAGTTACGTAAGCTTTCTGAGCAAATTTCATCGCTGATTCTAAGTCGCCAGACTCATAGTTAATAACAGCCATTTCTCTTAAGGCCGACGCGAGCGTTTTGTCCTCGACCACACCTTTTGGTAAATCGATAGTTATTTGATAGAAAATCTCGGCCTGATCAAACTGCTTTAATCGAGTGTATAGCAGCCCCATTTGATTGGATGTTTTAGCAATCCCAAGCACGTTATTTACTTTTTTATAATATAAATATGCCTCATTTATATGCTTAAGTGATTTTTCATAAAGGTTGATATGGCGATAAATAATACCAGCACCTAATAATGCTTTAGCTAAGCCAACAGGATCGTCAATGTCTTTCTGTATTTCTAATGCACGAGTGGAGTAATCAAGGGCTAAAACTAAGTTGTCTAAATAGCGCTGCGCTTCTGCTAGTGTATTTAATGTACGCGCCATCAACTTTAAATCATCTAAATTAGTATATATCTCTAAAGCTTTGGTATAAAAATGAGCTGTTTGCTCTCTATTTTCAAGGCGCTTATACGACTGAGCTAATTTTTTATACGTTTCACCTAACTGTTTTTGTATTTGTTCGTCTTTATTTACAAGGTATTTTAAAGCAGATGAATATTGCGTTATCGCGTCATTGTATTTTTTTTGTTCATAAAACGAATCCCCCTTTGTTAGGAGTACTTGTGCTATAAAAAACTCATCGCCATACACAAGCGTTGTTGGTAATAAAGTTTCAATGCGGTTAGCAAGTTCGTCATAACGTTTTTCATCTAATAATATTTTTATATAATTAATAGACGCCTTTATTTGGTTGCGTGAATCATTTAATTTACTGTAATAAGCCGAGGATTGTGAAAAGTGATGAAGCGATTCATTAATATTGTTATTTTTTTTATTCGCTTTACCTAATAAGTTATGTAATTTTGCGCTGAGTAACGTGTCATCAGCACTTTGCGCTTGTAACAACAACGCCTTACTTAGTTCGATACTTGTTATAACGTCAGTATCCATAAGTAATTCGGCTCTTTTTAGCAGCCCTGCATTAGATTCATTGATTAAACTGTATGAGGTGGTTTCTTGCGCGTAAGCGCTACTTAAACTAATAAACAAAGCAAAAAGCAAAGCTTTCACTAACAATTTAGAATTATAAATTCGATTTACGAAGAAAGTGTGTACTTGCGAAGTTAAGTCCATCTTTCGCGTGTGATACGAGTAAGTGTAAAATTCCATATTTACCATTTTAGTGATTTGTTATTAATTTAATGCAAAAATTCTGGCGATAAAATATACACATAAAGACTGCAGGTCAAGTTTCGCTGCAATATGGGTAATTGTTAATTTATGATTTTAGCATAATTATGCATATTGCAGCTTAATTCTTTTTTAGCTTAATCGTACGCTGTAAGTTATTAAATGAGAAAACCTAGCTTCTTAGTTTAAGGGTAACCAATACAACACCGTGGTCGGTAGTTAAATCATCACGCTCATATTCGGGGTTTATTAAGTGCCTGTCGTAAGTGTTATACGCGCTTACTTCAAAAAAGCTGTCATCGTAACTAGCGTCAAACTCACACGACAATAAAATGTAATCAAGCACAGAGCTGCTCGCGCCATAATAATGTGTTGGCGGCCTTAACGGTGCTGTCTTTGTTATATTTATATTTTTTACTTGGCTTTTATCCGCTGAATCAACAATCTCGCTGTTATTGCGATCACAATCACTTTGTTCATCGTTTGTTATTGCTTCATCGCTAAAAACCTCATCATTACTTAGCTGCGACTTAACAAACAAATCCCATGAATCATTTAGACAATATTTAGCTAAGTAGGTTTTAGCATCAAACGCAGGTGCAAAGCGTAGCGTACTCGTCAGTAAATGGCTTAATACGCCATCCGCAAGTTCATTATTAAAGTCCCCCATTAATAGCATCGGGTGTTGCGTAGCTTCGCGGCGAGTAATCATTTGTATCATTAGCAATGTAGCTTCACTGCCACGCTGAAGAGTTGAGCCCCACCCACCGGCTATATTCGCTTTTAAAATCTCAATTATGTTTTGCTCGGGTGTAAGCTCTTTATTATGCTCATCAACATTAATCATCGGGCGCTTAGATTTAAAATGCACCACATAACAATCAGTATTGCCTATGTGCGGTAAAGTAACGGTCGCTCTCAATACCTTACGACTAAAAGTAAACTCACTATTAAGGCCAAGCGTATTTGCAAGCTCGCTATCGTGTTCAACCGCTGCTACCTCAACTATGGGATACTTAGAGGCAATCGCTACCACGGGGCGTTTATAAATAAAGTCATCAATCACCTCTGGCGTATCAACTACTGCAAAGTAGTTATAGCCTTGCTCAGCAACTAGCTCTTTTAACGAATCAATACTAAACACTTCCTGAAACCCAATCACATCAGGGGCATGTTCTGTTAAGTAATCAACAATCCAACGCTGCTTTTTAGCCCACTGTTGCGCGGTATAAATTTTCTCAAACTCATAGTATGCATTGGGTGGCTCAAGATAGTTAAACAGGTTAAATGTGGCTATTTTTAGTTGGGTGTTAATAATTACAGATTCTTCACGGTTTAAATCTGTATCTAACTGTTTAAGATCTTGATTGCTGATGGGTATCGCCTAAGTAAAGTTGAAAGTGCTGCTTGCTTATAAACTATCATTTTATTACATGTTTACGTAATAAATCAGCCAGCTTAATTGTAATTTTATACACTCTTTTATTCTATACCAATCCGCAATAATACTTAATCATTTTGCGGGGCTAAACGTGTCGCTACCTGTGTTAAAAAATTCTCATTTACGACTGCATGGATGCAGAAGGTAGAGCAATGCAGGAGCAATTGCCGAGAACAACTAAATAGCGAATTTTTTGCCTAGCTATCAACACGTTTTTCCATCCTCAAAATAGATCACTTAATTAAGCGAATTGGTATTAGTCTTTATTATATCTCTCAATAAATAGCATTAACGTGCTTAACCAGATAAAATTCGCGGCAATTAAATATGAGCGAAGTGAAGTTGTCATGAGTAGAAAGATTGAACTATTAGCCCCAGGCGGTGATGTAAACGCGGTAAAAGCCGCCATTGTAGCCGGTGCTAATGCGGTTTATTGTGGGTTAGATACCTTTAATGCACGTAACCGAGCGTCTAATCTTTCGTTTGATGAGCTTAACGGCGCACTTCGCCTAGCCCATGAATACGGCTGTGAGATTTTTTTAACGCTAAATGTAGTTATATTAGAGCACGAAATGGGTGCGCTATTTAAGCTATTAAATCAGCTAGTAAATACCACGCTCGACGGCATTATTGTGCAAGACCTAGGGTTATTCAATATAGTTAAAAAGCACTTTCCTACTTTACATATTCACGCATCAACTCAGTTAACTACGCATAACGAATCACAGGTTGAATTTTTAGCGCGCATTGGCGCTACGCGTGTAAATTTATCGCGCGAGCTTAACTTAACTGAAATTAAAATATTGACCGACGTAGCGCATAAATGCGACGTATTAACCGAAGTATTTGTGCACGGCGCATTATGTATTGCGTTTTCAGGGCAATGTTACTCAAGCTCGGTAAGTGTGGGTAACTCGGGTAACCGTGGTCGCTGCTCGCAAGCGTGTCGTGATGAATACGAGCCAACGGCTATGGGTAACAAACACCCATTAAACTTAAAAGATAATTCAGCTTATTTTGACCTACCAGAGCTGGTAGCCGCAGGTGTTGATTCGTTAAAGGTAGAAGGCCGTATTAAAGGCGCTAACTACGTACATACGGTTATTGATAGCTGGCGTAAACAGATAGACACGTTTGTGCAAACCGGTAACTTAATTGAAGACGACTCAAGCTTGTATAAAGTGTTTAACCGTAACTTTACCAATAAGTTTTTAACCGGCGACATGACCAAAAACATGTTTACCGATAACCCGCGCGACCATAGCTTTGATCACGCTAACGAAAAAAACAATGCAATTTCGGTCGTGCAAATTTACGATGCACAGCAAGAGCTTTCCACTCAAAAAAGTGAAATTGATTCGTTAGTTAAAAAGAAAATTGAATTTTTAGATATTTCAAAGCGCGAGCTTACATTAGAATTTACAGGGCAATTAAATCAGCCATTCACTGTAAACATAATTATTGAAGATAAAAACGATATTACGCTTTCGAATAAAAACGAAAAAGAGCCTCTACGCTTTGAAGTTCAATCGCAAATGCCTATGCAAACCGCCGATAAATCGGTTGTTGATATTGCTGCTATTGATAAACGCTTTAAAAGCTTTAGTAATGCTAATTTTGAAATTAAAAATATGGATTACTCAAACTTAGGCAACAACTTAAGCATTCCGTTTAAAGAGCTCGCCCGTATTAAAAAGCAAGTCGCGTTTTTATTAAACGAAGGCAAAGACGTACTCGCCCCTGTTGAACTGCCTAAATTGGTGAATCACGAAAAAGCAGATAAAAACAAAACAACACTCTCCATTTTAATATCGGACATAAAAGACGTTCACCTTTGTGATTTAACAAATGGCGATGTTTACTTTAAATTACCTGAGAGCTTTAGAACCGATAACGATAAATACATCAACGTATTTTTAGAGCACCCGCAGTTAATTCCGTGGTTTCCGGCGGTGTTAATTGGTAAAGATTTTGAAGAAGCAGTGCGTTTGCTCGAGGTTGTAAAACCTAAGCTTATTATTAGTAACAACACAGGCGTAGCATTTAAAGCAGTAAAAATGGGCATTGACTGGATTGCAGGCCCATTATTAAACACCACAAATTCTTACGCGTTACTAACACTACAAGAAGATTTAAACGCAAAAGGCGCGTTTATTTCAAACGAAATAAACAAACCACAAATGCGTAATATTAAACGCCCTAACAACTTTAAAATGATGTACAGCATTTATCACCCAATACTAATGATGACCAGCCGACAGTGTTTTTTCCAGCAAACCGTTGGCTGTAAAAAACCACGTATTGACGCAAGCTGTATGTTGAGCTGTAAAAAAGAAACAACCGTTACCAATGTTAAAGGCATTAGCTTTGCAATTGATAAACAAAAAGGCGGCTACCCGAGCATTTATAACCATGAGCAATTTTTAAATATGGATATTGTGACCGATTATGCCGACAAGTTTGACGAGTTTATGATTGATTTAACCGACATTGGCTCAGGCGATAAAGAAAAACTCGATAAAGCCGTGTTACTTGCGCATTTTCAAGATTTAATTAGCGGGCAAACACAAGCAGCTGATCAGTTAAATCACATGGTAAAAGTAAAAACACGTCAGCAATATGTTGAAGGCTTAAATAGCTAAGGTAAGTAATAAAATGACACTGCCATTATTATATTCATTACAACACTGCCCATACGCAATGCGCGCACGAATGGGTATTTTAATGGCAGAGCAACACGTGCTACTACGCGCTATTAAAACTAAAAACAAGCCGCCGCATCTTTTGAAAATATCGCCAAAAGGCACGGTGCCAGTTTTATTGTTGCCAAATAATCAAGTTATAGATGAAAGCCTAGATATTATGCTGTGGGCTTTAAAGCAAAACGATCCGCATAATTTACTGCATACTCAAGACCCATTAGCACTTGAGCGCATGCTTGAATTAATTAAGCTAAACGACACGCAATTTAAACCGGTGCTCGAAAAGTACAAATTTTATGCTCGTACAAAAGACATGGCACAAATTTATTATCAAAAAGCCTGCGAAGAGTTTATTAAGCAATTTGAAGCAAAGCTAACTACCCATAAATACCTAATGGGCAATGAAAAAAGCCTAGCCGACTATGCTCTGCTGCCATTTATTAGACAGTTTGCCCGCGTAGATAAACACTGGTACTTACAAAGTGAATACACGCATGTACGCGCATGGTTAAACGAATTTTTACACGCCCCCATGTTTACCAAAGTTATGACCAAATTTGATTTGTATATGGACTGCGGCGAAGAGTTTTTATACGGCGTTAAAAAATCTTAACTTAGCCTTTGTTTTATAGAAATTTTATTGTCATAGCTAGCTACAAAGCTAAGCATTGAATTATTCTCATCATCGGATTTAAGCCCTTTATTTACGCTATACTGCCCTCCCCATTACTAACAAACGCTATGCATTATGAACTACTCAAACTTTGGCACTAAATTCACACAACCCAACGGCATTACTCAGTTAATGGAAGATTTAGGTGGTGCTAAAAACAGCAACAATCCTAATATTGTTATGCTGGGTGGCGGTAACCCCGCACTAGTACCACAAGTAAATGAGGTTTTTTTAAGTGAATTACAAAAACTCGTTGCCAGTAACAAGGTATCGCAAGTATTTGGGCTTTACGATGGCCCAACCGGTAACGACGAGTTTAGAGCAGCATTAGCTGGCCAGCTAAGTAAAGAGTTCGCATGGGATATTAGCGCCGATAACGTAGCACTTGGCAATGGCAGCCAAGCTAACTTTTTTGTGTTGTTTAATATGTTGGCAGGCGAAATGCCTGATGGCAGCCACAAAAAGATTTTATTTCCCCTTGCGCCAGAGTATATAGGTTATGCCGATCAAGGTTTATCGGCTGATATGTTTGTTGCCATAAAGCCTGATATCGAAATTTTAAATACAGGCAGCACATCAAAACAGTTTAAATACGTCATTGATTTTAAAGCAGTTGAAAAAGTACTAGCAAACGACAGCAGCATAAGCGCACTGTGCGTATCACGCCCTACCAATCCAACAGGTAATGTAATTACTGACGATGAAGTAAAACACCTTGATTTGCTCGCTAAGCAATATGGTATTCCACTCATTATTGATAACGCGTACGGCGATCCGTTCCCAGGTTGTATTTACACCGACGCAAACCTAACGTGGAACTCAAACATTATTTTATGTATGTCACTTTCAAAACTTGGCCTACCAGGTTTACGCAGCGGTATTGTGGTTGCAAACAATGAGATTATTAAAGCAATTGGCCGCGTAAATGGCAGTATGGTTTTATCGCCAAATAGTATTGGCCCAAGCTTAGTGACACGCTTAATTAACGACAACGAACTACTCCCACTGTGTCGTAATGTTGTACTGCCCTTTTATCGTAATAAAGCACACATAGCGATTGAGTTGTTTGACGAAGTGTTTGCCGAACTGCCTGTTTATTTGCACAAAGTTGAAGGCGCATTTTTTATGTGGCTGTGGTTTAAAGATGCAAAAATGACAAGCGAGGTGTTGTATCAAAAGCTTAAAGAGCAAGACGTGTATGTGATCCCAGGTCACAACTTTTTTATCGGCATTGACGACAGCTGGGCGCACAAGCACGAGTGTATTCGTATTAACTATGCTACCGATGCAGATACCCTGAAAAAAGGCTTTGAAGCGATTAAAAGCCTAATAAAGTAAATATAATGATGCCGATATAAATATCGGCATCATTCATTTAACTCGCTTATATATACGTTTAAAATTCATGCAAACGCACTGTATCCCCTTTAAATTTATATACAAGTTGGTATCCTACTCGACCTTTTTTAATAGCAATTCGCTTAATTAAGTGATCTATCAGAGGTGAGAAAATCGTGTCGATAACCAGGCAAAAATTTCGTTATTTAGTTGTTATCACTAATTGCTCCTGCATTGCTCTACCTCCATGCAGTCGTATATCAGAAATTTTTAACGCAGTTAGCGTCAGATTTAATCCCTCAAATTGATTAAGTATTATTGCGGGTTGGTATAACATATGCTTATTAAAAAAGAACCAGCCAAGGGGCGATAATCGCTGCAGGACACTTAATTAAAGTGGCAGCAATAACACTACAGGCATCGCGTATAAATATTGGTTTTAAACGTTAGATGTAACTTTAAATAGCAACATGCAATAGCACTATTAAGGTCAATTATGCGATTAGGACCAGGACTACTCGTCACCGCTGCCTTCATTGGACCAGGGACTATTACTACCGCCAGCGTGGCAGGTGCAAACTTTGGTTTTGCACTTATATGGACATTACTGTTTTCAGTAGTTGCCACTATATTATTACAATCTATGGCGGCGCGCCTTGGCGTTGCTACCGGGCAAGATTTAGCTCAAGCGCTCAGAGCACATATTCAAACGCCTTTATTTAAATCTTTAGCTATATTTTTAGTCATTAGCGCCATTGGTGTGGGCAGTGCAGCTTATGAAGCGGGTAACTTAAGTGGCGCTAGCATGGGATTAATTGAAATATTCCCTCAAGTTAGTCCTCAACTATGGACACCACTTATTGCTTTTTTAAGTGCTGCTTTACTGTATAGCGGCAAACATAAAGTGGTTGAAAACGCGCTAATTTTACTCGTTATTTTAATGAGCTTAGTGTTTATCTCAACACTTGTAATGGCAGCGCCTTCACTGGGGGATGTATTTGCAGGTTTTATTCCTAGTATGCCTGAGGGTTCGATTACAACCATACTAGCTTTAGTTGGTACTACCATTGTGCCGTATAACTTATTTTTACACTCAGGCGTGCTCGCTGCTAGACACGACAGTAACAGCGATATGCAAAAAGTGATTAAACAAACAAATGTTGATACAGGCCTATCAATCACTTTAGGCGGTGTGATCACTTTAGCTATTTTATCTACAGCTTCAGTTGCATTTTATGGCACCGATGCGGGGCAAATTAGTGCGGCCAATATGGCCGTGCAGCTAGAGCCATTGCTTGGTGACGCCGCTCATTACTTTTTTGCTATTGGCTTGTTTGCTGCAGGTTTAACAAGTGCTATTACAGCGCCACTTGCCGGTGCTTACGCCGTGTGTGGCATGTTAGGTTGGTCAAACGATATGGGTAACTCACGTTTTAAAGGCGTCGCTATTGTTATTTTATTGTTTGGTGCTGCGGTGGCGTCACTCGGTTTAGACCCTGTCGCGGTGATTATATTCGCACAGGCGGCTAACGGGTTATTACTCCCTATTGTTAGCACCTACCTTGTATGGCTGGTTAATCAAAAAGGGGTTATGGGAAACTACACTAACTCTTTGGTGTTAAACCTGGTAACCCTACCCGTTTTAATCCTAATTTTTGGGCTAAGTAGCTACAAACTAATTAGTTTAATTTTTTAATTAAATTCTAAAGGTCATATTTAAAGGCCGCTGTTTACAATAAACAGCGGCCTTTATTTATTAATCACTAAATAACGTATAAGCCGTATTTATATTCACACATCTAACACGCTTTTTGGTTTTTAGTTGCCTTAACTAATTGCGAAAACGCCAAACCACCTAACGCGCCTGCAAGCAGTTGAGCATAAAAACCCCAGCCTCTTGCGCCCGCTATAATATGAATATTCATAATTGATTCAATGGCAATTAACACAATAGCAAATGCCACAATGCCAGCAATAAAAAATAGCTGAGTACTGTATTTTTGAACCTTTTTATTAAGCTTTGCGGTAACAAAAAAAGCGATGGCAAGTGCTACGGCAATAATAGCGCCGTAGGTAGGTAATAGGCCTAACCAATCATCAAGCGTTAAACTAGCACGATCACTAAAGCCCACCACTACACCTACATTAACTAATTGATTGACAACGTATTGGCTATGAAACAAGCTAGCAAGTGTGAATGTAAGTAACCAAGAAACTAAAAATGAAGGCAATATACGTGTTAAAAACGACATGGTTATCTCAACTTAAAATAAAGCTTTTTTCTTATACTAGTCATGCTAGCAAAGGCTTGCCCCGTAAACAATGTATCTCTTTTTTTACTTTGCTTTCGCTTTTTTCGTTTTCTGTTAATGCAGATGCTGCGCTACCAAAGGAGCAATACAGTACACAAACACTGGCTACGCAATTACAGTCTCCGTGGAGCATGGTTGAACTACCAAACGGCACATGGTTAATTACAGAGCGTGATGGCCACGTAGTTATAGTTAAAAACAACGTGCAATCAAGAGTAAAATTAAACCTAACAGGTTTATACGTTGCAGGCCAAGGTGGTTTACTCGATATTGTATTATCACCAGATTATAACGACTCCAAAGAAATTATTTTTACTTATGCCCAAGGTGATGCAAGCGCAAACAGGCTTGTTGTTGCCAAAGCCACGTTTAATGGCACTGACTTTTCAAAGCCTAACGTTATTTATAAAGTAGCGACTGATAAAAACACACCGCAGCATTACGCGGGACGCGCCCTTGTCCTACCCGACAATACGTTATTAGTTTCAACGGGCGATGGGTTTGACTTTAGAGAGCAAGCGCAAGTTATCACCAGCCAACTTGGAAAAATATTACGTATAAATCTAGATGGCACCATTCCAACAGACAACCCATTTATTAATCACGAAAACCTAAATGCACATGCTGTTTACTCACTTGGCCACCGTAACTCGCAAGGCTTAGTTTATGATTACGATACGCAGCAAATTGTTAGCCACGAACACGGCCCTGCAGGCGGTGACGAACTAAATTATTTAACCGCTGGCACTAATTATGGCTGGCCTGTAATCACTTATGGTAAGGATTATTCGCAAGCGCATATTTCACCATTTACCGAATATGAAGGCATGCAAAAACCAAGTGTTAATTGGACGCCATCAATCGCCCCATCTGGCATGGCGTATTACGGTTCTAAACACGCCGCTTTCCCTTCACTGCAACAACATGTACTCATAACTACACTCGTCGATAAAAAACTCTACAGCGTTAATCTGGCCAACGGTGAGTTTACGCAGTCTCACGTCTTCCCTGAGGCCGCAGGCAGGTTAAGAGATGTGTTTATAACTGATAAAGGTAACGTAGCGGTATTAACCGATGGTAAAGAGGCAAAGCTAATGTTGATGACAGCAAATTAATTCACAAGGGCCGTAAGAGCCGCTGCGCTTTTAAAGTAAGTAGCGGCTTTAAATGAGCCACTTTGGTTAATTAAGTAATTTGATCAGTAAGATCAGGGTTTAACCCCTTTAGTTTTAAGATTAAAGTGAGCGTCTTTATTATGTTCTTAATAACGTTCTTGTCTCCTACTGCCTTTGCATATACTTACTGTGCTTGTTATTTACCCGATTCTAATTTCTGTTTCAATAACTCAATCAGTTGAGTGTTAAGCCCTGTAATTTCGGCTTCTAGTAATTTCACTTTAGCTTGCGACTCTTCATCTTCTTTACTGCGTAATAATACAGCTTCTTGTAGTAGTTTTTCAAGCTTCTCTTGTATTTCAGCAATCTGCTCATCAAGGGAGTCTTCGTCAGATTGTGATGCCTGACTTACATCTTCATTGCCTGATAATTTGCGTAACGCCTCTCGGTTTTTATCTTCCAGACTTTTTTCTTTTCCTTCTTCAGATATATCCACTTGATCACTTTTATCCGCTGCTTTGTGAATAGTCGCTTTTTCGGTTACCTCATCAGCTACCATCTTTAAAATTTGTTTTTGCGGGTAAGTTTCTAAAGGTTTAGAGGTTATGTGAACTGACATTTTATCCATTTTAATATTCCTTGCTCCGTCAATTATTAGCGAGAAGTAGTTAACTATAAATATAATGCTTTACCAAAAGCCAATTGTAATAGCCCTTGTTTGATTCTTTATTAGATTACACTTTACTCACAAGCTTGCCCATTGCTGTTTTAAACCAACAAGGTGAACAATACCAAAAGATAAACAAATAATAGAACTCCAAACCCAAAACTCAGGCGAACGCCCCATAGGGTTATTTATTAAAAAGAACCCTGCAACACCGCGGGCTAAATAAATAAAAGTTATTAATACAAGAGCTAGGCGGATGAATGGAAGTTTAAAAATAACACCTGCGGCTGAAAATGCATACAATGACCAAGTTGATAGGATCAGAACAATTACACTAGTAATAAGAGTTGGCTGAATACTTCCTTGCTCAGAAAGTAATGCCATTTGCTCTCCTGCACCGAAGAACCTATACCAAGAACCTCCAAAATAGATACAACCCAAATGCAAAGTTGCTACAACAGCACTTAATGTACCTGCAATTATTAGAAAAACATTCATAGAGCGATAAAACCTCCGTGAGACATAACAAACTTATAAATTAGCTGGTTTATTTATCTTGATAAACAAACCATAGCCGGGTTTTTATCTGGGTACAATCGATTGTTGAATGTTTACGCGTAATATCAAAGCTCGCATTAAACTAGACAGCCACTCCAATTGTAAATTAATCTGGTTAATGGTGAGTTTACGCAGTCTCACATATTCCCAGAGACCGCAGGACGATTAAGAGATGTATTAATAACTGATAAAGGTAACGTCGCGGTATTAACAGACGGTAAAGAGGCAAAGCTAATGTTGATGACATCAAATTAATTCACAAAGGGGATAAAAGCCGCTGCGCTTTTAAAGTAAGGTAGCGGCTTGAATAAACGGATTTTATTAATTTAAGTTCTGATGTACGAAGCCAAATTTTGATCTCTTTAGTTATTGCTAAAAATATCAAAATTCCTGTTTGAACAATTTGCTCATAATGCTTGCCGTAAACGGCACAATGTAGAAAGCTAAATTTTGCGACAAGGAGTACAGGCTGCAGTCCTTCGTCCTTTGTTTAACGGTCTTGTTAGTGCTTTTTGCTAATTTCATCAACTATATCATAACCCCATAATCCAGTTCTTAATTTTACTTTTAACTGATCACCAACTTTATATGGATTACTTGTATCCGTGCCCAAACTGTAACTGGTCTCCGATATTCCATCCGATAATCGAACATATTCAAAAATATCGTAACGAACACGCTGTTGACCCACTCCGGTTACTCTGTATTCTTTGTGGGTCACCTCATTAGATGAAAACTTATGATTCGTGACAGCAATAATCCCCATGCTGCCCATTGTAGTAAGTACTACAATCGCAGGGAAGTTTAGTATCTTGTAGTGGAATGGTGTTGAATCCGGCTTGTATTCAATAATAATATTAGCCGATTTATCATGCCCCCATTTTTGATAAAGGCGAACTACTGCCGCTGCGAGCAAGCCTAAACCTACCGCTACATAAGTTAAAACACCATCATCAAGAACATCACTAAATACCAAAAAACTTAGTTGGGAAATGGCGGCACCATAAAATCCAATGAAAGCTAATGGAAAAAGATGATTCATCATACCTCTTGAGCACTAACGAGCCTGTAGATTAACTCGTTTTTTTATTTGTTTTTATTGATAACAAACCATAGCTGAGTTCCTATTTTGGTTCAATTGATTACTGTGTTTTACGCAGAATATTAAAAAGTGTTTAGTGTGGGTTTTATTCGCGTTTTGGAAGGAGTTACGGGTGTTTCAAACCTAGATTCTAATTGGAAGTGCACCACCTAATTCAATGCCGCATTGCGCCTCAATTACTTTACCTGCCATATCAATTGCGACTCTGCGATTAAACATTGCGGAAGGTTGTCCATTTTTAAACACTACAAAGCGCACTTTAAATACCCAATAACTAGTATCTAACCCATCAGCGGCAACTGTAGCTAAATCAAAACTCGTAGGGTGAGCTTCTTCAGTTGGTTTAAGATTAACCTTTATCCAATCATTGAAAATAGACTGAACATTTAGAAATGAAATTGGTAGCTCAGACGTACCGTCCCAATTTATCGTTGGTGCAGAATCAAATGAGAATTCACAATGTTTGCCGTTTTCGGGCCAAGATTCAAATGTATAAGTGGCTGCACAAACGATATTTGCAGCCATAATCATTGCACCCAACATAAAAAATTTCACAAAATTTCCTGTGGCATATAACGCTTAATATAACTGGAAAATACGAGCGCTTTACAGCGAGTAGTTTCCCAGTTGATGTTTTTGTTATACGCACATATTACGCTAATGTTTGGGAACATAGGTTTTACCCCACTTATTAGCCGCTGCCAAAGCAAAACCAAAATAGACAATACTGAAAACACCATTGAAAAATTCAAAATTTACTTCGCTGTTTACAGATTCAAAAGCGGCACTAAAAAGAGATATGAAAAATCCAAGTACAGCACTAAACCAAATGAATTTAATTATCACACCATAAACTTTCTCACTCAAAATCCCACTGTGTTCCTGAAAGCTCAGGAAAAAACTGGTTATTTTATGACAAATATAAACCATCAATAACGTTAGCGGCGGTACTAAAATAGCTTCTACAACTTCATGAAATATTAGGCCAATTAACATAGCTAACGAACACTACACTAAAGGAATTTTAAAACCCAATATCTCAGTGTAATTTAAGTATTTTGGTTTAACAGCTTCGTTATTCAACTACATGTCCTTTGTGCGTATAACGAGCCTGTAGATTAACTCGTTTTTAAATTTGTTTTTATTGATAAACAAACCATAGCTGAGTTCCTATTTTAGTTCAATTGATTACTGTATTTTTACGCAGAATATTGAAGTGTTTGATATTGTTTTAATTGGCGTTTTGGAAGGGATTACGGGTGTTTGAGTGGCTTTTGTTTAGAGTAAAAGGCTTACCCTTCTTAATGCATCGTGTTTTGCAGCTTTTCTATATTATGAGCTATTAAATTAAGTATTAAATTAGACAGCCACTCCAATTAGAATCTAGGGTTCACTAAACTGCAAAAAATAGGATGGGTGTCACTGTTATCGCTCATACGCTCTACGATGAATCAACTTACTTAACCGCATTGAAAAGTAAAGGATCACCGCTGTTAAAATTTGCGGTGGAAAGTGAGCTTTAGTGCTTGCTGTCCACCTCAGGGTGTTGTGATTCAATGAAACCGGACACAAATTTAGGTGGTATTATTACCACTCAAACAGAGGTGTTCTATGACAAAAC